>CANRHG010000042.1 GCA_947630385.1 uncultured Eubacteriaceae bacterium | reverse complement strand
TATAGGTTGAGAAAGACGGTCCCCCTCCGGTCATGACCATCGGTTGAACGATCATTCTAAAAGCCCCGATAGTTATGGTGATAAATACGAAAATACAAAGAGGTCTTAGTTCCGGGAAAGTGACGTCTTTAAATTTTTGCCAGGGCGTTGCGTGGTCCATCTCAGCCGCTTCGTAAAGGGCCGGATTGATCTGTTGCAGACCTCCTAAGAAAATGATCATCTGATATCCTGCTCCCTGCCAGGCACTCATAAACGCGATGGAAGGTAGCGCCTGGGAAGCGCTGTAGATAAAGGGTTGCGCCGGAATCCCGATATGAGCCAACATAGAATTTAAAATTCCTTCAGGGCTGTAGATCTGAATCCACAACGTTGAAACGACGGCAAGAGACATAACGACCGGAACGAAAAAGGCCACTTTAAAATAAGTCTTGCAGTGCGTTACGTGATTGATCAATAAAGCCAGGCCCAAAGCCCCAAGACCTTGGGTCGGAACGATAATCAAAACAAACCAAACCGTATTGATGAAAGCCTTTCCAAAATCTTCGTCCGCAAAGATCTGGAAAAAATTATCGAGACCGACAAAGTGCGTCAAACCGGGATTTAAAGCGAAGAAATCCGTAAAACTAAACAGGAGCGTTAAAATCATCGGTATAAACAAGAAGATGGTAAGTAAAACCAAAGCCGGTCCAAAAAAGGCGTAGCCTAAAAGAGCTTCAGATTTCTTTTTCATATTAACTCATTGTGTAGCGTTTCAATTTATCTTCGATCTTATGAACCGCTTTATTTAGTTCGTCCTGCGCGTTACCGTCACTGATGACCGAGTTCTCTAGAACGCGCTGGAAAGAGGTACTGATTTGGGGATATGCCGGAGATTTTGGTCTCGGCCGGCCGTAATCGGCCAGTTGTTGGTAGAGGGCCGAATAATTCGGGTCGTCGGCGTAATAACCGAAAGCCGCGTTTGCCTCGTAAGTCGACGGGAAATTTTTACTTTCTTCCCACAAAAGTTTTCCGGCCTCTACCCCACTCATCCACTTGACGAGTTCGGTAGCGCCTTCAAGATCCCGCGCTTCGGTTGAAGCAGCATAGGTCCAGGATCCACTGGGAGCGTAGCGCTCTCCCATCCACTGATCGCTGACGACGTACGGCGCAACGCCGAGTTTTACGTCCGGGAAGTTGTCGTAGATCGTACGGACTTCCCACATCCCGTCAATTTTAAAAGCGGCTCTTCCGCTTTCAAAAAGATTGGTAATAGCTACGGGCGACATGAACCCTTCGGCTAAGATCTCTTTGAAGTAGTCGACCGATTCGACGTTGTTTTCGGAGTTAAAGATACCGTTTACATAAAGGCCGTCTTCACTAACGAGTTCTCCATTGTTGGACCAGAAAAACGGGGAATAAAGATAGATCGTCGTCTCCCCTACTTTATATTCCATATCAATCGGATAACCGTTTACTTCGTCCGTATAAGGTTTTACCTTTTCCAGAATTTCTAAAAATTCGCTAAAAGTCCAGGGATGGTCCTCATCCGGAACCTGTATTCCGGCCTTATCCAAGATATCCTTGTTGTAATACAGCCCTACACTTGATTCCATTCCACCCAAAGCGTAGAGTTTTCCGTCAAAGGTCCCTTGATCAATAATCGATGGCAGGTATTCGTCCAGATAGCTTTGCGGGATCTCTGCGAGAGGTTGAATGATTCCGTTAGACGCGTAGGCGGCTACGTTTGGTCCGTCGACCGTCAGTACGTCCGGCAGGCTCCGGGACATGACCGAAGCGTTGACTTTATCGGAATAACCGCCCCCGCTGTCGTTTCTCGGGATAAACTCGATATCGGCAAAGTATTTTCCCTGATAGGCTTTATTGAAGGCATCGACCGTCTTTCGGGCACATTGCCCTTCTTCGGTATCTTCGATGTTGTGCACCCAAATCGATAGATACTGTTCACCTTCGTCGTACCCGGGGATGGAGCCGGGACTTGGCGTACTTCTAGACGAGCACGAAGTAAAACCGAAAGCCAAGCCTATCAAAACCAAAGAAAGTAGTATTAATCTTTTCATCGTCTGTCTTTCTTGATATTTAGCTTAAAGCTATGTAATCAGTAATGTAACCGGTAACATTATTTAAGTAAATTTTAATTTTCGATGTAAAGGTTGTCAATAAAAGGTATAGATAAAATTTCGACCAATTTAGGACACGTTTTTACCATTTTGGGGAATTTGAAAATAAAACTAAAAGACGGTTTTTAAACATAACTTTTTAGCCATTTTATGGCAATTTTTAAAAGACATTCTCACCGTTTAAGCTCAGTTACAATCAAGAAGTGATATACTCTATGCAATTGAGATTGTGCTGGTATTTCACTTTTTGTATGTAAGATCTTAAAGCGGGGTACCGCTTTTTTAAAGCGAAATTATCAATCGATTCGAAATACGAAAAAACAAAATGTCTTCGAAAAACATAACTTTTAGCGATATCGCCAATTATACGAATTTTTCTAAAACCACGATCTCCCGTTACTTTAACAACCGGGACTCTTTAACGCTTGAAACGCAGGAGCTTATTCGTAACGCGCTTATAGAACTCGACTATCACGAAAATAAGCTTGCCCGAGCGCTGGCCAACGGTAATAGCGAATTTATCGGTATTATCGTTCCTAACCTATTTCTCCATTACTACTCGGAAATTTTAAATCAAATCTTAATGAGTTATGAAAAATTCGGGTATAAGTTTTTGGTTTTTATCGGAGACAAAGACGAAGAGGTTGAAAAAAAGTATATCGATGAACTGTTGGCTTTTAAAATAGAAGGTTTAATCGATCTAAGTCATACGATTTCATCAAAAGATCTCAGTAGGTATAATATCCCCGTTATCACCATCGAACGGGAAGACCAGTATTGCAATAGCGTAAATGCTGACAACTACTTGGGCGCTATGATGGCTACGCAACACTTAATTGATAACGGTTGCGACCTTTTAATTCATCTAAATACGATTATTCCGGAAAATACCCCGTCGAGCGAACGGATCAAAGGTTTTGAAGAAACCTGCAGGGATAACAACGTCGATTATCGAACAATTATTTACGACTTCGGAAATACCCGGGAAGAAACCGATGAGACCATCAAACGATTTTTTGAAGAATGCGAAAGAAAATATAAAGGAAGAAATAAGGGAATCTTTTTTGCGAACGATACCTACGCTAATAAATTCTTAAACTGCGTGTTTAAAAAATATGGAAAACTTCCCGACGAATATCAGCTCGTCGGATATGACGATTCTTCTATAGCTCAGGAAGGCATTTTAAAACTGACTACAGTGGCTCAACAGATCCCGGAAATGATCGCCCAGACGATGGAGCTTTTGGTAGGTCTGATGAATGAGAGAAAAAAAAGAAAGCCGACTCCCCAAAAAACTTTGGTTCATAAACGCGTTGAACCAAAATTGATAGTCAGAGAGACGACTAAAAAAGTTAAAAAACCATAGCTTAACTTTTGATAAACTTATTTCAAAAAACTTCTGATATCATTTTTCAGAAAAGCAATGTTTTTAAATAACAAACGATGATTTATAAGATGGAGAATATTTGTAATTTCTCCAGTTTTTCTTGTTATCAATTTAGGTTATTACTAAGTAGGTAGGAAATAGGATGGAAATAAATTTTTTACACCTATTACTTAACAAATTATTTAAAACGAAATAATTGTAGTTTAATACGTTTATAGGAAACGTTAGATTCAAGTATTCTTTAGTATATGGTAACTTTAAAAACCACTATCGTATTGTATATTAAACGATTGATATAAATTTATTTTGAGATTTTTTTCAATACTTTAAGAGAACCTTATGAGTATTCCTTCCTTAGTTCGTTTTAACTTTCATTTTTTGCTGCTGTATATTTTTCTATTGCAGTTGCAATTTTAGTTTTCATGTAAGCCGAAAATGCTTTCTCTTGAAAAACTTCTGATTGGTGTTCGATAAGATCTCCCCAATCTCTTATTTTATATTTATTTAAAAACTGAAGGTACTTTTCTTGGTTCTCTGGATTGAAGCTATTTGTTAAATTTGAAAAATCTAGAGCTTTTTGTTTTTCAGTTTCTTTCTTTCTCTGCTCCCTGTAAAAACTTTGTTGCCTCCAATATTCTTGTTGTATTCGGAGTTCTTCCCTTTCTTTTCTTACGACGTCTTGCTTGGCTTGATATTCACGTTCATATTCAGCTTCAATTTCAAGGATTGCTTTGTCCGTTAAATAATCGTTAATAATAATTTTTTCAATGTGTACATTTAAATCTGGAGCTATATCTGAAGCCATGTCATAAAAATCTTTTTCAGCATATTTTTTAGCATTGATACGATTGCCACAAGTTACATAAATAAATTCGTGAAACCAAAGTTTTTCTAAATCTGGATCAACATCCTGAAATACTATACCATGTTCGTTATCAACTAGATCATAGATTACAATGACTCTATATTTCATTAAATTGCTACCTTTATTTTTATTCATTTTTTTCGCTTAATTTTTCCTTTACAATTCCGTCTTTGTTATTTATTAAAAGTAATTTATTCTGGCACTTACAAGCCTTTAAAGGTAAAGTATTACAACAAGTCTTGGATTTGTATCTGTTCATAGAAAAGATTTCTAGAACCTTCCATGATTTTCTAGCAAGCTCTACGCATACTAATGCACAACTTCTTTTCAGTTTGCTGAGCTCATCTACAGTAAGAATTTCAAAAAAACAAATAATGTAAGTAACCGGTTACATAAAATATAGTAGAATAAAATAAACCTAAATTTTTTGGAGATTTTATGAAAAATTTTGACGTTGTCGCTTTAGGAGAACTTCTCATCGACTTTATAAATAATGGAAATTCCGAGTATAATAATCCATTATTTGAAGCCAACCCCGGGGGAGCTCCCGCAAATGTTTTATCGATGTTATCTAACCTTGGAAAAGACGTAGCTTTTATCGGAAAAGTAGGCAACGATGCCTTTGGAAAAATGTTGTCCAAAGCCATTGAAGACGAAGGAATCGACAATAGTATGCTACTGTTTGACGACGAAACTCCTACGACTTTGGCTTTCGTTCACAATGATGAAAGCGGAGACCGTAGTTTTACGTTTTACCGGAATCCGGGAGCCGACGTTCGTCTCTTAGCTGAAGAATTAGATCTGCCGACCATTGAAAACTCTAAAATCTTCCATTTTGGGACCTTATCTATGACCCATCCGGAAGTAGAAGAAGCCACTAAAAAAGCTTTAGAAACCGCAAAAAATGGCGAGGCCATTATCACGTTCGATCCAAATCTGAGGCCGAATCTTTGGAAAGATCTAAAAAAAGCGGAAGAAAAAATGTATTTTGGAATCGATAACTGCGACGTTCTTAAAATATCGGACGATGAAGTAACTTTCTTAACCGGTAATGAAGACAGTCGTAAGGGAATGGAAGAATTATTAAAAGACCATCCCGTCAAATTGGCATTTCTAACCAACGGTCCGGACGGCTCTGTAGCTTATTACGACGGTAAAGTAATCGAAGGCCGCCCTTTTTTGACGGAAGAAACTATCGAAACGACCGGAGCCGGAGATACTTTCATGGCCTGTGTTATAAACTTTGTATTGGAAAACGGACTGGATGATCTAACAGAAAAACAACTTCAGGACATTGTAATTTTTGCTAACGCTGCCGCTTCCTTAGTGACAACTCGAAAAGGCGCTTTGCGGTCGATGCCTCAAAAACAAGAAGTCCTCGATTATATTGAAGGTTTCACAAAATAAATTATCCGAAAACTAAAAAAGACCTACAAACGTTTGTCTGTAGGTCTTGAGCTTTCAGTATAAAAATGGCGGAAAGGGTGGGATTCGAACCCACGCATCCATAAAGGATGACCGCATTTCGAGTGCGGCTCGTTATGACCACTTCGATACCTTTCCAACAAGATAATTATTTTATACTAAAAATTAAAAATTTTCAAGTTTTTTTGTTAAAATTTTTCTTAATTTTATCAAAAAATATAATCTGAAACTTGACATTAACTTTTTTACAAAAAGTATTGACTGTTTAGAAATTTTATGAATTTTCTGAAGCTGTTCTATAAAAAGAAAAGGCGCGTTCTGTGTTTGATAAAATCAAACTATGATAGATAAAGATAAGAACGCGCCTTCGGATAGTATAACACAGTCTATACTTGACTTATTGAGATCCAAAAAGCCGTTTGAAGATTACGTTGATTATTTCTTTAAGGAGTTTAAGATCGAAGAACTCCTTGAAACTTTGGACGTAACGAACAAGAGACGAAGGAACAAACCGGTCGATATCCTAAAATACCTGATCAAGATCACGGTCACAGGACGAAGCGTTTATCAGGATTATCGCGGAAACTTTAACGATAACAAATTCAGCCTGAAATCCGTCTATCGTTTTCTTTCGAATCCTTTAATAGACTGGACCGGTTTGACGACGATGCTCAGTTACGCCGTTTTCGAATCCTTTTATAACGATAGTCTCGGCGTTCCGGCTTTCTTTATCTTTGATGATTCGGCTTTTAAGAGACCCTACGCCAATTACTGCGAAGGCATCTCCTTTCAGCACGATCATAACGCGCACTGAAGTTATAGAGGCTACCGGCTTTGCCTGCTTTCGTTTTACTGGAATGGTTTTCTTTTCCCGGTCAGTGGCGTTCTCATCTCTACGGTCGATAAAGAAAAGATGATCTTTTACGAACCGGATAAAAATCCGGTCCGGGCCGAAGCGGTCAGACATTCTTTACTCAGGCTTAAAGCCAATGAGGTCATGGAATATCAAATCGGACTGGCTCAATCGGTTGGTTTCGGGGCCAGATACCTGCTTTTTGACAGCTGGTACACCCATCCGAGAATCATAGACCAGTTAAAGTCACTGGGTCTTGAAGTCATCGGGATGCTCAAAACTTACGGGACCACCCGATTTCGTTACGATGGCCGCTTCTATAAGCTAAAAGAACTGTATGAGCGTTTGAAGTCGAGACCTCTACCCTTTTAAATCGAGGTAGATGTAGTCGTAAGGGAGCAGAATAAGGAAATTCTCTCCTTTCCCGCCACCCTTACCTTTAACCATAACCGGTACAAGGACCGGGAGTATTTTTGTCTTCTCTCAAGTTCGACCGGCTTTCCCTTGGATCAGGTAAACGGCTTTTTTAAAAACCGCTGGAGCATTGAGCAGGCCTTCAAGGATTTAAAAAATTCCAACCTTGATCTGATCTCCGGGAACCAATCGCTGAGTCTGGCTGCTATGTCCGGTTACGTCGGTGTTGTACTGATCCGCTACCTTATCATACTTTCGGAAAGGAACCTAAAGAAAATGGACGACGAACGTTCAATCCAGGATCAGTATTATCAAACAGCCAGGGAAGTGACCTCAATCGAGTACGGCAACATTTATTACGACGGCATTCGCTCGGCTCTCAAAAAAATCAGTGAAGATTTCAACATAGATCTGGGAGAGTTGGAAAAGAGCTTTTCTGAAGGTTCACGTGAAAGCGAAGCTTTTTCTGCTGAAGCGGAATTCCTTCGAAATGCCATCACTAATCAAAAAAACAAACCATAAGCAACACAGAGAGGCACCTTAACGGTCGTCTCTCGTGATTTTATAAATATCTGAAATTGTCAATAGCTTTTGTAAAAAAGTTAATGTCAAGTTTCAGATATAATATAATTTAAAGCCTAAGCTTTTATTGGCTTAGGCTCTTTTGCAATTTCTTCTCAAAATGTTTTTCGATCTCTGCCATTTCTTGTACGGTTTCCATAGTTCCTAGAAAGTTGTTGTTATCATCCCGTACCGCCATATAGGTCACCAGGTAAGGTTTTTCGTTTTTTTCCATCCAAATCTGAACTTGGTCACGATCTCCGCTTTTAAAATCTTCTATGATCTTATGGACCATTTTTTCTACTTTCGGAGGATGGCAAGAAAATACGTCGTGACCTAACGAAAGCAAAGGCCGCTTGAATACTTTCGGTCCTTCGTTAAAATATTTATTTATGTCGTTTTTATCGATGAACGTAATTTCAAGAGGGACCGACTTCATGATCGCGCGAAGTTCTTCATTTTTTAGACTACCACCTGGAAGTATGATCTCATCTTCATTTATTTGAATATTTTCCGAAGGTTTTTCCTCAATGGTTTCGGGTTGTGTTATTCCAAAACATTCAGGAAAATCAAGAAGATCACGGCTAACCTGATTCCATTCATCTTCTGTAAACATTAAAGCGGCTGCCGGAAAAAGGATATTCTCTTCCTTGAAAATCATCTCCTGCATTCTCTGCAGTACGTCTTCGGTCCGTTTTTTCCATTCATCGTTTTGTTCTGTTTCTTTGACAAGCTTTTTGAGCTCATCGCGGATCTCATCGTCTACGGTCCACATAACGTTCGACGGTCCCGAAACACCGTACTGAACGTTTAAGTGAGGATAGATGATATCCCCCTTTTTTGCGTAATGATCAATTACGGGAAGTAAATTCACAAGGTCTTTACTCAATTCTTGAGACGAGTTTAAATCTTTTTTTGCTTTTTTTAGTAGCTTCTCTAATTCGTCGTTTTCACGGTGAAGGATATTTAGAGGATGGCCATCAATTGCGATTAATTCCTGAGCTTTTTCGTTTTTATCAATACTTTGTTTTTCCTGATTTCTTTTAATCGAATTAGCTACTTCTTTTTCCGCATTCGCGATTCTTTCGTCCCGGGTATCGCCATGAAAGAGAGCCGAATGGATGTCACAAAGTTTTTGTACTTCCTCAATAGGAATTCCTTCTTCGATCATTTCTTGCTCGGCTTCCATGATTTCCATCGCTTCAACGTTTTTAAAATTGTCAACAAAATCCGCCCGAACTTCTTCAAGTGCTTCCCCGTTATTTAAACGTTTTAAGTAATTCTTCAGTTCTTTTACGCGAGTGTGATCTTTCATTTTTATCTCCATTAAAATGTTATATTTTTTTCGTATCCAAAAAGAATTATTTCCAACAATAAAAAAAAGTAACTTTTCGATCGTGTAACTTAAATTCGGTTTAAAAGTCCTTGTGATTTAAGTTATTAGGTCCTAATTTTCAAATATAATTAAGTAGCGGAAAAGGTGAAACCTTAACCTCATAACTATAACGGATGACCGTTTCCGCCTGCGGTCAACTATATTGTTTAAACCGTTAAAACGAAAGGAAATTTATGCTATACGAATTTAAATTAAAAACCGAAGCCTCCGATCAAATAATTGATATTACAAATTCTCTTTTGCAAGCAGTTCAAGATTCTGGTGTAACCAACGGACTGGCCACGATCTATTGTCCTCATACAACTGCCGCTATTACGATAAACGAAAATGGAGATTACAACGTTCGAAGGGATCTTTTATACGCTCTCGATCACTTTTTCCCGGACCTTAAAGAATACAAACACTTTGAAGGCAATTCTAAAGCTCATTTAAAATCTTCAATTATTGGAGTTTCAGAAACCATCATTATCCGTGACGGTCGTCCATTACTCGGAACCTGGCAAAGTCCGTATTTTTGCGAATTTGACGGTCCGAGAAACAGACGTTTTTACATTAACATCGCATAACAAAAGCCAGCGTAAAGCTGGCTTTTTACAATTAATTAATCTTTAAAACGGAACTTAATCCGGTCATTACAAAAATATCTTTAATGGTTTCCGGGGTATTGATCAGTTCGATTTCTTTTCCCCTTTTGGTTAAAATAATAAAAATTCGAAGACCAGCCGAAGAAATATAATCTAGATCACTTAAATCAAAGACGACTTTCTTATTATCGCCAATTTTCTTTTCTAGGTCTGCCTGAACTTGAGCTGCATTGTTTGTATCGATTCGGCCACTTAGTGCAATAGGTTCCATTCCTTTCCCTCTTTCTCGTTTCTTTAGTTAAAAATTTATAAACTCTGATAGCGTCTATTTTATCAAAATTAGATTACTGTTCCTTAAGAAGCTAATATTATCCGATAATTAAAAAAAGCTGCACCATATTAATTGGTACAGCTGTTAAAAACTATTTGATTTGAGCCATGACCTCTTCGGCGAAATTTTCTTCTTTCTTTTCAAGACCTTCGCCCATTTCATAGCGGGCAAAACGTCTGATCTTTACATTTTCGCCGATGGCAGCAATTTCTTCTTTAACAAGTTCTTCGATGGTCTTATCCGTATCTTTAACAAAAGGTTGATCAAGAAGGACGTTTTCTTCATAGAATTTACGCATCCGGCCTTCGACCATTTTATCGACGATCTTTTCCGGCTTTCCTTCATTGATCGCTTGTTCGCGAAGGATGCTTTTTTCGTGTTCGATCACTTCTTCCGGAACGTCTTCTCTGCTTAAATACGCCGGATTGGTAGCGGCGATGTGCATCGCGACGTCTCTTGCAAAATCTTTGAAATCCTTGTTTTTAGCGGCAAAGTCCGTTTCACAGTTGATTTCAACCATGACACCGATTTTCCCACCCATGTGGATGTAAGATTCTACAATGCCTTCGGCGGCGATTCGGCCGGCTTTCTTCGCTGATTTCGCAATCCCTTGTTTTCTTAAGTATTCTACGGCTTCCTGTACGTTTCCGTCGCATTCGGTCAGGGCTTTTTTGCAGTCCATCATACCCGCGCCGGTCATTTCTCTTAGTTCTTTAACTTGTTTTGCTGTTACTGCCATTTTATTCCTCTGTTACTACTTCTTCCTTAACTTCTTCTTTTACTTCCGGTTCTTCTGCCGGTGTTTCTATCAAACCTTGTTTTCCAGCGATTATTCCATCCGACAACGTTTTTAAAATCAAAGCAATCGCGCGGATCGCGTCGTCATTGCCCGGAATAATATAATCGATTTCGTCCGGATCACAGTTCGTATCGACGATACTGATAATCGGAATGCCTAACTTTTTAGCTTCGGCAACCGCGATTTTTTCTTTTTTACTATCGATAATGATGACAGCTCTCGGCATCGATTTCATATCTTCGATCCCACCGAGGAACTTTTCAAGACGGTCACGTTCTCGGTTTAGTTTTATGACTTCTTTTTTCGGTAAAAGATTAAACGTCCCGTCTTCTTCCATTTGCTTAAGCTCTTTTAATCTTTCGATCCTTTTGTTGATCGTCTGCCAATTGGTCAGGGTCCCACCCAACCAACGTTGGTTTACGTAAAAAGAGCCGGAGCGTTTGGCTTCCTGTTCGATGGAAGACTGCGCTTGTTTTTTGGTTCCGACAAAAAGAATTCCCCCGTCATCTTCCGCGACCTGTCGTAAGAATTCGACGGCTTCGTCGATTTTCGGAACGGTTTGCTGCAAATCGATAATGTGGATCCCGTTTCTTTCCGTAAAGATATACGGAGCCATTTTCGGATTCCACCGTCTCGTTTGGTGGCCGAAATGAACGCCAGCTTCTAAGAGCTGTTTCATTGAAATAGAACTCATTTTTCCTCCTGGTTATTCCTCCACTGCATTCTATACTCGTCCATCAGAACTGACACCAGCCGAGTTTAATACAGTGTGCGAAATTAAAAATAAAATTACTGATAAAGGTTAACAAAATTTTCTATATTTTTCAAGTTTTA
>CANRHG010000041.1 GCA_947630385.1 uncultured Eubacteriaceae bacterium | reverse complement strand
GAACTTAACTTACCTAATTCCGTTATTTTTTGGAACGGAATCGCGTTTTAAAGGATTTTGAATTGTTGAGAGAACTCTAAACTCTTCCGAGGGCGTAAACTTGAGTTGATAAATCAAAGCCATTTGTTCTTCAAAAAAAGCGCAATTTGGTTACTGTTTTACGAACTTAATTTACCTAATTCCGCTATTTTTTGGAACGGAATCGCTTTTTAAAGGATTTTGAATTGTTGAGAGAACTCGAATGGGCTTTAAAGAAAGCTGAGGAATTTTCAAAAATCCACCCAAAACTTTATCTAAGGATTTTGGAAAACGCTGCGATCAATGATGAGCAGATTATTGCTATAGCGCAAGAAGCTCTGAAAAAATCGACAAGAATACAGCCCTACGAACCCCGATTGCTTTTTGGCTCGCTTCCGCTGCGATGGACGTGGGAAAGACCGAAATTGCCGATGAAGGGCTCTACCAGGCCTTTTTGGCTCAGAAAATTCCTCATAACTATATAAGGGCTTTGTATTATTCAAACGATACCCAAAAAATGAAAGAGCGCCTGTCGGAAGTGATAAACGGTGAAATCATAACGCGAAACTTCCAGAGTGTGGGCGATAATATGCCCTACTACCCGAGCCCTACGGAACTGGCGTATTTAAAATTTTTAGACGGTCAGACCGACCAAATCTACAGTAGCGTGCTCAATCCCGACTATTATCTCGGTTTGCGGGGAGAGGGAATAAAAGAAACACTTTCACTGATTCTTACAATTTTATATAAAGACGGGTCCGAAACTTTGCCCGAAGAGATCGAAGATTTTTCCGAAAGTATTTTTTCTTTAAATGATGATGGAATTGAAGTTTTCAGAAATGATGATCCAGAAAAAACCGTACAAGAGTTTTTTAAGAAGTGGAAATCAGATCTTCCCGAAATCAACCACGATACAGCTCTTATAATGATCGAGCATTTTAAAGATCTAATAGAAAAACGGACGCAGGCGATCATGGCAAAGGGGCGCACAAATTATTATGGTGAATGCGCAGCTTTTATCGTAGCCATAGGGATGGTCGAAGAATCCTTGGGAAAAGAAGGAGCCATGATAGAACTCGTGGAAAAATACCGCGCTCAGTATCCCTGCAGGCGTAATTTGATCAACGCTTTTAAAAGATTGCTTGGAGAAAATTAATGAAGCAAACCACTTTTTTTGAAAAAGGCCGAAAAACGGATATAAAATTTATCCAGTAAACAACTCGAAGAATTGGCGAATGAAACCGCTAAAAGAATTGATGAAGACAACTGGGGAGCTTTTTTAGATTATTTGGATGAGCTCGACCCAAAAGTAGAAGATACGATTAAGGTCAGCGATAAAGCTTATATAAACGAGATAAAAAATGATTTCGAAAAAGCCGCAAAAGGTGAACTCTACATCAGTGAAACTGTAACGACAAAGCTGAAGATGGCCAGGTTTTGATTAACCAAAAGAATCGGTACTATGTCGAGCCAATGTTAAGAGATACTTTTGAAGGAGCCTATTATTTAATCGAAAAGTTTTCGGATGAAGGAAAATACAATAAAGCATTGGAAATTTATGACGCTTTAGCTTCGACTGATTATACGGTTAAAAATGATAATAATTCTAGAGCGACCGATTTATTTGATTTCGTTTGAAGACGAGCTCGGTTTAGAAAGTTTTGAAGATTCAAAACAACCGCCGCTCGACGCTATATATGAAACGGTTATACCCAAAGACCGACAAGAAGCCGTCCTTAAAATGGCAAAGGACCTCAATATGGAGCCTTTTGAATTTGATGATCTTCTCGAATACCGTAGAGAATTCAAATAGTTTTAGATGAGACCTAGTTAAGTCAATCTCCTGCTCTTAATCATAACGGTATCGGTCAACGTATTGGGATGAAATTGAGACGACATCGAGCCTTGGTAAAAGAAAATCGTAATGCTTTTTGGTTATTTTGTAACTTTTATTCTAGGTAGGCCTTTGATAAAATCAATTTACTTATAATCGTTTACAATAAAGTCGCACCTCTCTTAAATAGCGGCTTAAATTTTAGTTTAAATAACTGAAAAGGAGTATTCATGCTATATCAACCAACGGAAAAACACGAAAAACTCAGAGATGAAATCCGTGAATTTGCGGAAGCTGAAGTCAAACCAATCACCTTCCAACTAGACCAAAACAACGAATTCCCTATGGACCAGGTTCAGGCCATGAAACGTAAGGGTTGGTTTGGACTGCCGTTCTCCGAAGAATACGGTGGACAGGGAGAGGACATTTTAAGCTACGCGATCGCCGTAGAAGAACTCTCCCGCGTCGATGGGGGTACGGGTGTTATCTTATCCGCGCATACTTCACTTGGAACTTGGCCGATTTACGCTTTCGGGACCGAAGAACAGAAGAAAAAGTATCTGCCCGATCTGTTAAAAGGTGAAAAACTGGCAGCGTTCGGACTGACCGAGCCCAATGCCGGATCCGACGCCGGTGGAACACAGACTACGGCCGTCGATAAGGGCGACCATTATTTACTTAATGGAAACAAGATCTTTATCACAAACGCTCCGAAAGCCGACACCTACGTTGTCTTTGCTTCGACCGATCCGTCAAAGGGAACGCGCGGCATTTCCGCTTTTATCGTCGAAAAGGGAATGGAAGGCTTTGAATTTGGCGAACACTACGATAAGCTCGGGATCCGTTCATCCTCTACGGCCGAACTAAAGTTTAATAACGTCAAAGTCCCGAAAGAAAACCTCTTAGGTGAACTCGGCCAGGGCTTTAAAATCGCCATGGCTACGCTCGACGGTGGTCGAATCGGAATCGCCGCGCAGGCTCTAGGAATTGCCCAGGGTGCTTACGAAGCCGCTCTCGAATACGCCAAAGAACGTGAACAGTTTGGCGCGCCGCTTTCTCAACTGCAGGCCATTCAGTTTAAACTGGCCGACATGGCTACCAAACTCAGAGCGGCCCGCATGCTCGTTTACTCCGCGGCCGAACTCAAAGAAGCTCACGAACCTTACAGCAAAGAAGCCGCTATGGCTAAGATGTACGCTTCGGACGTTTGCCTTGAAATCGTAAACGATGCTCTGCAGATCTTCGGTGGAAACGGCTACCTCAAAGGTATGGACGTTGAACGTGCTTACAGAGACGCAAAGATCACAACGATCTACGAAGGAACCAACGAAATTCAGCGCGTCGTCATCGCTTCTAACATCCTAGGAAAACCGAAGAAGAAAGAAGCCAAACCCGCCCAACAGAAAAAACAACCGCTAACCGGTGAAAGAAAGAATAAGATTTTTGCCGAAGGAAGCGCGCAGGAAAAAGTCGATCAACTCGTCGACGCTCTAAAAGGCGAAGACATCGATCTCGAAGAAGTCATCGATGTGGAAACACCAATCGCAGAAGCCAAGAAAGTCGTCGCTGCCGGTAAAGGAATCGGCGAAAAAGAAAACATGAAGCTCATCGAAGACCTCGCCGACGCTCTCGGTGCGGCTATAGGCTCGTCCCGTCCGGTCGCGGAAGTCATGCAGTACGTTCCGCTTAACCGCTTCGTTGGTCTGTCCGGTCAAAAATTTGGTGGAGACTTATACGTCGCTTGTGGGATCTCCGGAGCTATGCAGCACTTAAGAGGGATCCAGGACGCGGACGTAATCGTTGCTATCAACAACGATCCCAACGCGCCGATCTTTGAAAACGCCGATTATGGCATTGTCGGAGACATCGAAGAAATCGCGCCGCTTCTGACCGAAGCGCTTAAGAAGTAAGAGAATCATTTTAATTTAAGTAAGATTTTTGACGAAGTCCCAATCTCATCCGAGGTTGGGATTTTTATTTGAGAATAATTTGAGGCGTCCTTTTGGGACGCCTCGTTTTGCTTAAATCCTTCATTTATATATTAAAATTCGAAAGGAGGTGAAGGAAATGAGCTGCAAATTAAATTAATAGATCGACGACTAAATAGAGCAATCGTCGAAAAGATAATAAAATGAGTAATGGGATTTTAATCCCAATCTGGAAAGACATTAAGAATCTTCCTGCTCTTATTATACCAAATTATCGGCTACTTCTAGCCCTAGAGCGTAATTTTTCTTGTTATTTTCGGTTCGTTTATTTTGCTCTATAAAGACGTTTATAACTTAACTTATTCGTAAAGTTTAGTTCGTATAGGCGGATTTTATGTATTAATTTAAATTAAGATATCTCAATTTCTATAATACAAATATGCGACAAACAAAAGCAATTAAAACAAAAAACAAGCTTTTTATATACAATTTCCTCGCTTTATCGTGAAAAATTTTTCAAGTAGGGGCAATTAACTATATAATAAATAAGTAGCTTTATGGCAACTTTATTTGTTTATTAAAGGCTTGATGAGTCTAATTGAGGTAGACGCGCTCAACTATTTTATAGCAGCCGTAAGACGATAAATTCAAGCACGGAGACTGGACAAAGTAGAAGGAGGCTGATTCGGACCAAATAAAATGATCATTAATAGTTTTACGTTTACCGGGCTCGGTTTCGGGCCTTTTCATGTATGGAGGATAATTTAAGTTTATGGGCAAAATCTCTAAAATTATTTCCTGTATTTTTATATTTTCGATTCTACTTTTATCACCGGTTTTTGCAGCTAGTGAAAAAATAAGTTTTAGTCCTGCCTCGTCAACTGTTTATAATAATGGAATTGCTCAAACTGTAGCAACCATTACTACAGATGAAGATTCAAAACCAGAAATTAATAAGCTTAATTACACAATTACGCCACCATCTAGTTCAACTTCTGGTTCATTGTCAGACTATGGCTTTTCTGTCGACAATGGTACGATCACCTTTAACGGCGGAAGTCCTGTAAGTGACACTCCTAAGCCAGGAGCCTATACAATAACAGCAAGTAGCGGTAGTATTACTGGTAATTTAAGTGTAACGATTAAGAGTGTTCAGAATACTTTAACTATTGGGTCAAATACACTTTACATGACCGATAGTAGTAATTCAAAAATAGAAAATCTTACAGTAAATAGCGCAAAACCGACATCTGAAAATGTTAAAGCTCTTAAAGCCACCGTTTACGATAGTGCCAGTAAGGTATCTCAGGCTTTTAATATCTCTTTTGGCTCTTTAGCTGAATCGACAGGCACACCGACGATTACAATTTCAGTTGCTAGTAATATTGCTGAACCGGGCAATTATACCGTTGTATTAAGTCAAGAAGTTACCGGAAATAGTCCTAGTCTTCTAACCGGAAGCTTTACGATAACCGTCGAGCCGATGGTCTATATTCGGCTTTTGGACAAAGCTACCTCTAGCAGTCCAAATACAACATCTTTTGATGCGACTAAAATTCCTGGTTATTCTAGCTCGGTTAGCTATGATTCTGAAGCTCTTAGTATCTCCGGTGTTTCTGTAAAAAGTTCTTCAAGAAATACCTATTTAGTTGAACAGACAGGAAACGTAAATTCTAGCAATTACATTAATTTTAAGAGTACTAATGCTAGTCTAATTCTAGGGATTATCTCAACACCAAGTAGTTCGGAATTCCTAACCCCAAATTCGGCACAAGATATTTATTATTCTTATAATTCTAGTACTGCTTCGACTTCCGTAAGTAACGTAAATGTCGGAACCATTCCGGCTTCTTCAGTAATCAACAATGGCTTCGGCTCTAGAGTCGCGGTTTTAGATGGTAGTAAACTAACATTCTTAGGAAGTACAGGTAATCCGAATCCTTTTACGATTACAACCACTCCCGAAAATAATACTTTAACAGCAAAAGTAAGTGTTAATAGTACGGGTAGTCTTGGTTATGGGACCTATTACGTTTATTTGTACTCCTGTCAAATCAATCAAAACGGAGAAACGGTTACTGGTCCTGACCCAACTGTAGGGAAAGAAACGTTCGAAATCTTTACATTTAGCGTTGATTCGAACATAACTTCTACGCCGTCCAATCTCAACTCAGGAAATAGTGTAAATAATCCTCTTCCGATTGGTCTGCCATACGCAACGACGATCACTTACAATTCTAGTATCCCCGCAAACTCCACAGGAGATGTTCAGATCATCGATATAAACGGAAATCCTGCCGGAGCGAGCTACACTTATAGGCAGGTGAGTGGAGATTCTAATTCTTATACGCTAACAATTCAAAGTTTAGCAAACGGAACGTACATGGTCGTGCCGGGTTATAAGAGAGCCAGTAATGCTCTTGCTACTAATACGAATACGGGTAATTTCACCGCTGTTAACTCAAACAGTTGGTTCTATATTAAAACCGGCGGACAAGAAGTTATCCCTGTAATAAATAGAGTTGAGTTTACTCCCGATACGGCTAGCGTCTACGACCTAGATAAGTATTTAAGCCAAAACCCTGATGCGCAAAAATACCAGCTCGTCTCAACTCTCGGGATCACGCCTGAAGGCTTACAACTGACCGCGAACAATTTTACTTATACGGTCCGCAAAGCCAGCGTTTCAAGCGGTGGGGTACAACTCAAATCTACGCCGAGCGCGTCGACTTACGGATTCTTCTACAACGATCCGGGTCAGACTTATCCGGGGTTAAATAATTCCCAGTCCGGTCCGTATCAGCAGATCTATTACGATAGTAAGAGCGCTCAGGTGGGAACCTACGTTATCACCGCGAGCGTAAAAGCTTCAAACGGAGTTACGCTTACCGATACGGTAACGGTCACGGTCCGTAGCTCGACCATTACAAACGTAAATATTTCCTATAACGGGAAAAACGTTACCGGAAAGACGTTAAGCCTTAACCGCCAGGACTCGAAAACGGTCGAATTTAAATACCAGACCAAGCCGAACGTGACCAAGCCCAACGTCAACTGGTATTTGACGAGCAGCACAAATCCAAACAGTACGTCGAACTATTATGCGACGGTCAATCCGGAAACCGGGACCGTAACACTCATCCGTCCGACACCTCCAGGTAAAGAAGTTAATCTCTACTGTACGGTCAATGGGGTGACCTCTCAACCGGTCACAATCTCCATCGCAGATAACGAAACAACTCTAGAAGGAATCCAGCCCTTTATCAATCCGCTGACGATTTCAAACGTTCCAGGTGAGGATACCGAAGTCTCCGCCAACGGAAACTGGACGGTTCCGATCACGGATCTCGACTCCATGGGAAATATCCGCCCGATCCCGTTTGACGCGACACTGCCCCTGCCGGCGGTATCGAACTTTACTTACAAATCGCTAAATCCGCAGATTCCGATCAACGCTTCAACCGGAGCGATCACCGTAAAGCCGGACGAAGAAGTTTCAGGTATTATTGAGGTGACTTCCATCACCAATCCCGACATTACTACGAGCTTTATAATAAAGATCACCTCGCCTTCGGAAGCGACGGGACTCTCGGTCCAGAGCCGTCTAACTTTTGGCCTGCAAAACAGGGTCGCAACGCCGGCCACGCAAAACGTTGGAGCCCGTCTCCTACCGGAAGGAACGACGGATATGGCCGAATACAGCTATGAGTCCAGCAATACGAGAATCGCTACCGTAGACGCTTACGGGAACGTGACCCCGGTTTCTACCGGAAGTTGTACTATAACTACGACCGCGACCGTCGGTTCAGAAACGTATGAAGAAACGACCAGCGTCCGTATAACGACTCCGGTCGCTTGTAAAGGTATTGATGTTGAGCCGGAAACGTTAGAGCTTTTCTTAGTCGGGGATAATACCGCTACGATCACGTGCGAAGTAGTTCCTTCGAATACGACCGATCCCGTTACCTGGTACGTAAAAAATCCTGATATTTGTTCGATCAGTGCCACGAGTGGAAACGAAATCACCGTTACGGCACTTAATGATGGTGAAACCGGAGTCGTAGTCGATTGTGGTGGCTACTATCAAGAAATATTTGTCACGGTCATCGGCTTGGTTCCGGCTGAAACGATTGATATCACACCCGACGGAGCGGATTTGACGACGCTTGAAGGCGGAACGCATTCCGTCGATCTTACGGCTACGATTACGCCTGAAAACACAACGGACGAACTGACCTGGAGCATCAGTCCGGAAAGCGTGGCTACGCTAAGCGCTACCGAAGGTGATACGGTCACCGTCACCGCCGTTTCACAGGGACAGGCTACGGTCACGGCCCAGGTCGGAGAGATCAGTACCTCGGCTACGATAAACGTAAGCGATAACATTTTGCTAGGCGATGTTAGTGTTGAAGCGGACAGTCCGGACTTCTTTACGGTCACCGCTGATAATCTATCGGTTAACAAAGCTCTGTCCAATACGACCATAAATCCGAAAGACGTCTCAATGTACGTCTGGTCGGTGACCGAAGACGGAACGCACAAAGACATCAACGCGAAACTCGTCGCAGAGTCCTTCCCGGGCTCCGGAAGCTACGTCTGTGAGTTCCCGGTCAACGACACGCCGATCAATAATTATTTCCTTGAAGCCGATAATATTAAGATCAACGTCTATGCAAACGCGGACGATGGATCGAGTTCGCTCATTTATAGTTCGGACTACAGTTGGACGGATTCTCAGGCTACGACCGATGAAGGTGTTCAGTATATCAGTTACTGCCAGAACATCGGCTTCCAGAAACCGACAAAATTCAGTGGAACCATTGCTGGAAGTGAAACCTCCGGTCTGGGACTTGAAGGAATACGTGTTTCGTCCGGAATCGAGGGTGTAGAGATCCTGTCGAACGTTCACATTGAAAACATCGGCTGGGTCTATCCGCAAAACTCAGGCCAAGGATATCAAGACGGGCAGTACGCCGGTACGATGGAACGAAATCTTCAACTTGAAGCCGTTGAACTTTATCTAACGGGACCGAACGCGGACAATTACGATTTAACCTACCGTGTTTATGGCCATAATTACGGATGGCAGAGTTACGTCAACGAAGGTCAGATGGCCGGAACGACGGGTAGAAACTTACAACTTGAAGCCATACAGATACAGTTAACGCCTAAGTCCACACAGAATTAAGATATTACGACCACTTTAGATCACCTCTAAGGTGGTCTTTTTTTATGCCCAAAATCCTAAATTTCTAGAAAGAGATTATCCGGGAGAGGAGACTTAAGAAAAGAGACGTGATAAAATAAAATCTCACTCTAATTGCTACGAAAAGTGAAAGTAGGAGGACTAGATGAGATTTAAAATAACGAATATATTTTTCCTGATACTCGGTTGTTTCTTTCTTTTTGCGCTCGGTCCCGTTTATGCCGACGATAATATCCAGTACTGCTCGCATGTAGAAAACATCGGGTGGACGTCCTATTGTGATCAGGGTCAAACTTCGGGAACGACCGGACGGGGACTACAGATTGAAGCTTTAAGAATTCGTATTCCGGGAAACGCTGGAGGGATTCAGTATAATACGCACGTAGAAAATATCGGTTGGATGACCCCGGTCAAAAACGATGAAGTCAGTGGAACGACCGGTAAGAATTTGCAGATCGAAGCCGTCAATATGGTCCTAGACGGTGAGATCGCGGCCCGTAACGATCTATATTACCGCGTACACGTTTCGGACATCGGCTGGATGGATTGGGCCAAAAACGGAGATCCGGCGGGGACGACCGGACAGAACAAGGCGGTCGAAGCCATAGAAATTGTCCTTCGCCCGAAAGGATCCCCGGCTCCTGGAGCGACCGACAACAGTTATAACGACGCGAATAATGCCAAGGCTCAGGGACCTTCCGTACACGGTGCGCTTAAAGTAGAAGGCAGTCGACTTACCGACCAAAGCGGAAATGCCGTTCAGCTAAAGGGAGTCAGTACGCACGGTCTTGCCTGGTATCCTCAGTATGTCAATCAAACACTTTTTAATGAACTTAAAAATAACTGGAACGCGAATGTGGTGCGACTTGCGCTTTATACGGCTGAAAGTGGCGGTTACTGTACCGGAGGAGACCAAAACGCGCTAAAAGCACTGGTCAAATCAGGGATCGATTACGCCACAAAAGCCGATTTATACGCAATTGTCGATTGGCACGTTTTAAGTGAAGGCGATCCGGCCGTCTATAAAGAGCAGGCAAAAAGTTTCTTTAACGAGATCTCTTCGAGCTATAAAGATAACAACAACGTTCTCTACGAGATCTGTAACGAACCGAACGGATCCGCTTCGTGGGAAGGCATTAAGAGCTATGCGGCTGAAATCATCCCTATAATTAGAGCGAACGATTCGGACGCGGTCATAATAGTTGGTACCCCAACCTGGTCGCAGCGCGTCGATGAAGCCCTAGCGAGTCCTATTTCCGGTTTCCCGAATCTTATGTATTCTTTCCACTTCTACGCGGGAACGCATAAAGACGACCTCAGAAACCGCGTCGCGGAAGCGCACGATAAAGGCCTTCCGATTTTCGTTTCCGAATTTGGGATTTGCGACGCCAGCGGAAACGGAGCGCTCGATCTCGACTCGGCCGGAAAGTGGATGGATTTGATAAACCGCGATAAGATCAGTTACGTTGCTTGGAATTTGTCGAACAAAAACGAATCTTCGGCTTTAATCGGTAGTGGCTGTAGTAAAGTAAGCGGCTTTACAAAAGATGACTTGAGCCCTTCGGGGAAATGGTTACTTGAGAAGCTGTCTTCTACCGGCCTAATTGGGGGAAGTGAAAACCCAAGTACGCCGTCACCCGAACCTCAAAGCGGCCTTGAACTTAAAGTCGATCAGGTAAATACCTGGAGCGATGGAACGTCCAGTTACTATCAATACAACGTTACTTTTGTCAATAACGGTTCGACCAGTGTAAATGGTTGGAAAGAACAAATCAATTTTAACCAGACGGTAGAACTAAGCCAGTTCTGGAATTTCAGGCCTAGCGTAAGAGAGAACACGCTTACGCTTGAAAACGTAGATTTTAACGCACAAATTCAGCCATCGGGACAGACCGAAGTCGGTTTTATCGTAAAAAGCGGTCCGGATTTAAAAATTTTGTAATCTACCTACGCCCCTCACGGGGCGTTTTTGTTTAACGGGAATTAAACGTTTGCAATATTTGATACAATGGGTCTAACTATATTGGAGGGGAGAGATAATGAAAAAAGTTTTAATGACACTCTTGGTTTTATTGTCATTGACCGTAACGGTCAGTGCTTACGACAAATCGATCAACACGCCGATTTATAGAGTTTACAATCCGGCCTCCGGAGAGCATTTGTATACGACGGCGTTTGGAGAAGCTCTATCACTACGGGATCAACACGGATGGACCATTGAAGGCTGTCCCTGGTATAGTCCCGTTCATCAAACAAACGTCTACCGACTCTATAATCCTACAATAGGCGAGCATCTTTATACTACGGATATAAACGAAGTGAATTATCTTACGAGTTTTATGAGCGGTTGGCTAGTTGATAACAACGGGTATCCGAGTTTTTGGTCTGGTGGATCGCTTCCCGTATATAGGTTGTATTCGCCGTCATCGGGAAGGCATCTTTTAACGAGTGACGAAAACGAATATAACGTTCTCCCACAACACGGATGGGTTCAAGAAGGGGTCGCTTTATACGGTGTCCCAGAAAAAGATTTAGTTTAATAGGGTAGGTTAAGGATTCCAGAAAAGGAATCCTCATTCCTCCCGTTGCACCGTACGTACGGGTCTCGTATACGG
>CANRHG010000040.1 GCA_947630385.1 uncultured Eubacteriaceae bacterium | reverse complement strand
TTGACCTCCGGATCACTGATGATCGAGCGGGCAAAACCGATGGAGCACTCGGCTTCGTCGGAGGTGCCGTACGCGTCGACCCTCAGGTCGTTCTTTAAGGTCCTGGAACCACCGAACAGGCCGGTCGTTCCCTGATCTCCCGTTTTTGTATAGACGTTGGCCATGTCTCACCTACGCCATGACCTGAACTTCGTCTACGATGCCGACGATCGTCATGTCCAGTGGGGCCAGTTTGTCCCCATAGACGTAACGGGCGGTAGAGCCCGTCGTGACGATGACGGTCTCGCCGATACCGGCGCCAACGCTGTCGACGGCAATAGCCGTGGACTGGCTCGAGTACTTTTCGTACTCGCCGTTTTCGTTGATCTTTTTGATGATGAGCAGTTTACATCCGACGAGATTCGGGTCTTTTTGCGTCGATACGACGTTTCCTACAACTTTTGCAAGGTGCATGTTAAACTCCTAAACCCTTACGATTTGAATCCCCAGCTCGTCGGCGAGATCTGACGCGCTGTGCGTGAGCAAACTGTCCGCCGGGATCATGACCGGATTGCTGTTGCGGTTATCTAGGATGTCCCTACGGCTGATGACGTGTTTTTCAAGGCGCTTGCCACTGCCAGACCCGACCGGATCTTTCGCCTTTTCCTTACGGTCCGTTTTCTTCGTAACGGCTTCGTAAAGATCCTCGGCGTTACACAGCCAGATACCGTACCCGGCCAACATCACCAGGTGATCGTGAAGCAGATCGTGGTAACGTTTGTTTTCTTTATTCATTCCCATCTGGGCCCGTACCTTATTGTCCGGACAAGCCCCGTCCACGGCGGCCGTAATGGGAATGCCCATCAGGAGCGCGTTTTTTACCTGGTCTAACAGCTCGTTATCGCTGATGGCGTAGGCGATCTTCGAACAGGTGTTGATGGTCATTTCCGCGATGATGACACGGTCGATATCCTGTAAGAGTAGCTTTGGATTGTGCTCTACCCCCGAGTGGTAGATCTTATCGACCTTCAGCGCCTTTTTTATCTTTTCCTGATCTAAAAATCCCAGCGCCGCGTCCGACATAAAAACCGTGAACTCCCAATTGTCTTCGGTTAATTTACTTAAACTATCTAGTGCTTCTTGAAAGCCTATGGCACCACCTGAAAAAAGCACGAGGGCTTTTTTCGGCATGGTATTTATCCGTCTTAAGACTTCCCCGGCAATACGCGAGATCAGCTCATCGAGCAGTGCCGGATCGCTTAATAAATCCTGAAAATCCAATCGGCCCTCCTTACTTGTTGACGTTAAACGCGATGCCTAAGGGCGTCACCAATAACGGTTCTACGGGTTTGATCGTCTTGATTCCGGTTTCCTTCTCAAAGACTTCCTCAAACCGGTCAAACTCACTGGCTCCGCCGACGACGTAGATCGTGTCCACGTCGTGACCCTGTAAATATTTGTGGACGATGGCGGCCATCTTCTCGACGGTCGGCTTGACGATCGGAAACACTTCTTCCTGTGGCGCGCTTTTCTTGAATTCCTCGGCTTCTTCGAAGCTGATCTTCTTGTTTCCCGCGATCACAAGGCTCATGTGCGTTCCGCCCGTGGCCTCGTCGGCCGTGAAGACGACCTCGCCGTCTTTTAAGATACTGATCCCCGTCGTTCCGCCCCCGACGTCTACAACCGCGCCGTTTTCAATGCCGAGCACCGTGGCGGCTGCCGTCGGTTCGTCTAGGACGTTGGTCACTTTAAAGTTCGAGGCGTCGACGACGTTTGAAATGATCTTGGCGTTTCCTTCCAAGATTCCCGGTGGAATAGCGGTAGCCGCGTCGGCATAATCCAGGTCGGTGCCGAGGATCTCCTCGAGCTCTTTTTTCATCTCTTTGACGATTTTTGTGGCCCCGAGGTAATCGACGACGATCCCGTCCCTAACGACGTTCGCGCCGCGCGAAACGCCCGCGACGGGTCGGTTGTTTTGGTCGACGGCGCACAGTACGATGTTGGCCGTCCCCAAGTCCACGCCTATTTTTAGTGGGCCTTCGTACGGATTCGCTTTTTTCTGTTTGATCAGCTCATCCATCTCTAAAATCGCATCGTTTCCACTTTTCCAATCCATTCTCATCTCCTGGAAGACTCTCTCATTCGTCCGCTTCTATTTCCGGGTTATATTTCTTATGATCCTCTAAAACGACCCTAGGAAGTTGTGTCTTTTTGCAGTGCGCGCCGATGGTCATCTCGTTGTGGACCATGGGCTCAAGCGCGTTGTGAGGCCTGGGTATGATCGTCACGCTAAAACAACCGCGCCCCTTGGCACAGGCGGCCTGAGCCGCGGCAACGCCCGCTTCGACCGCACCGACCTCGCCAAGCAGTTTGACCGTGTGCATCCCGTCGCCCCGGCAGGGTTCGAGCCCGAGCAGTTCGACGTTGGCGGATTTTACGGCCGCGTCCGCGGCTTCAAAGGCCGTGGCCAGCCCTATGGCTTCTACAAGTCCTAGTGCGTATTTCATCTAAATTACCTCTTTAAACGGCATCCCCTTGACTAAGCGTGCCGCGTTTGAACCGACGCTGCGAAGTTTTTCCTTGTCTTCGGTCAGCGCGATTTTAAACAGAGGATCATCTTCTTTCAACTTAATGTAGTGAAGTGCAATTTCTGAACCGACACCGATACCTACCCCGAGCCGTGAAGATTCGGCGGCTTTAAAGGAAAGGTTCTCGATCCCTTTGGTTCCGGAGAGCTCGACCGTTTTGTACGGTATCCCCTCCTCTTCAATCCCTAGGCAGATTTCCGTTAGGACCGGGCCGTAGTCTTTATCGTCGTCGTAAAAGACGTTGATCTCGCGTTTAACGGCCTCAAGGCGTCTATCCATCGTTTTCCTCTTCGGCGAATTTCAACACGAGTCCCGTCGCGACCGCGTTTCTCGGCCCTTCGATACCTCGGATGTTGGCCCGCCCGGCTACGACGCTGTAGCGCGAAAGCGCGTCCGTCACGAGTTGCGGGATCTCAAAATCGAGCGCGGAGCCCCCTACGAGGGTCACGAACTGGATGTCCCGGACGTTTCCGGTATGGGAGACCCTTTCGAGCGAACGGATGGCGTTGGTCACAAAGACTTTCGTCTTCGCGTCCCTACGGATCGCTCGGATGCGTTCGAGCGAGTGGTTCGTCGGTATCGGAACCATTCCCAAAGGCGTTAAGATGACGACTTTTGCAAACACGTTCGGATCGAGCGGTTCATCGAAGAACTGCACCGTCCCGTCTTCGTGGCGTATGTTAAATAAGCTCTCTACCTTGGCCAGTGGGTACTTCTTGATATCCTCGGCCATGTTGGAGTCTTCGATCCCGAGTTCCGAGCCGATGAGCATGGAGACCATATTCCCCGCTCCCGCCAGGTGGATGGAGTGGATGTCCCCGGCCGAATTGATGATGGCCGCGTCGGTACTGCCCGCGCCCATGTCGATGATCGCCAGAGGCTTGTTGCTCCCCGGGGTGGTCAGGGCCCCGCGGATGGCCATGTCGGCTTCGACGCCCCCGACTTCGACTTTCACGCCGACTTCCTTTTGGAGCTCGTCGGCGATCATGTTCATCTGTAGCCGGTCGGCTTTGACCATCGCCGCGATCCCGACCGCGTTTTCCATCGAAAATTCGCCCGCCATGCCGCCTTTGACCGACTGTGGGACAAAGGTGTCGACGGCTAAGAGGTCTTGGATCTGTATTTTATCCGGATTCTGGTTCGTCAGATTCGCCATGACCTGACGGACCCGTTCTAACATTCCGCCGGCATTCGTTCCCGCTTCACCCTTGACGTCGTTGACCGGAGACGCTTGCCGGATCGCTTCCATTATTTTTTCCGCACCATCATCGACATTGATTTCAACTGTCTTATTTTCACCGTGAACAATAATTTTGCCCGCCGGGATCTTTCTTTCTTTAACATCTCCAGCGGGCGTTTTAATAATTACTGCCGAACGATTCCCGATAAGTGCTCTGGAAACAGGCACGACCTGTTTAGTCTCTTCTGAACTTAAATCAAAAACAGTCGCTATCCCGTACGGGTTAGAGAGTTGCTCGACAACAGCCCCCGGAGCCGCAACCTCGATTGCGGCTCGCATTCCTCTGGGGACTTTATCGATCAAAGCTACTTCATCGACTATTGGAATAGGATGATTTAAGCGGTTATTAATGAGGACCCCGTCGTCTCTCTGGACGATGGCCCCGTTAATATGAACGCCTCTTTCAACTGCCTTATTGATGATCTGTGATGAAGATTCAAAGTCGACTTCTTTGGGAATAATAACAATCACGGAATCACCCGGTTTGGAGGACGTGATCTTATCGATGTCGATCGTCGTCCCCGTTCCGACTCCCAGGCCGCCGGGTGTTGAAGGATTGTGTCCGATCATCGTCGACTCGGTGATGATGGTTTCCGTGATGGTCTCCATCGCCACGTCTCCGATGACCGGTGCAGCTTCATTTATTCGAATCAGATCGACGTCTGAGACGTCTTTTCCGATTTTGTCTAGTGCTTGTTTGAGGGAAGCGAATACGCCATGGATATTCTGGCGGGTACCTTTCATTCCGGTCGTCGGAACGATCCCGCTAGCCAGAAATTCGGATTCTCCGTTGATTACGTTGGCTAAAGCCGTCTCTGTACTAGCGTTTCCGATATCTATACCAGCTATTAGCATGGACTTCCCCTCAGTCTAATTTATTTGAATTCTTTGGTTCTTTTTCTCTTGTATCCGATGTCTGCCGCTTCGCGCACGAGTTTGGCCGAGTTCGGAGCGTTGTACTTGTCTTCGAGTTCGATGGCAATGGCTTCGAGTTCGTCCTTGGTCGATTTGTACGGACGCAGAGCGTTGTAGATTTCAAGCAGACGTTCGTCTGGAACGGCGATGAGTTCGGCCGCGCGGCGCAGATTGCTTCCAAAGGCGGTACGGCCTACCGAGTCGGCGACCTGAGCCTGAAGTTCCAGAGTCTCCGGACGGATACGCATATCTTCGGCTTTTAATTGCCCGTTGATGACTTTGTCGTAACTGAGATCTTTAAAATTAACACCCGTTTGGGTCTTGATCAGTTCAGGTTTTTTGTCTGCAATCGGGTAGTCAGCACTTGTAACTTGGCCTTCAACCGCGACGGCTTCGGGTTGGCCGGCCGGTTGGTTGTTCATCGAAGCGAGGACTTGCTTGACGATCTGTTCTAGCAT
Source organism: uncultured Eubacteriaceae bacterium (assembly GCA_947630385.1). Lineage (GTDB taxonomy): Bacteria > Bacillota > Clostridia > Eubacteriales > Eubacteriaceae > CANRHG01. The sequence goes on along the minus strand of CANRHG010000040.1, from coordinate 6,452 downwards.
TTGTTCTTGTGTCATGACTTTCTCCTAACTGAAAATTACTTCCATTTCTACCGGACGTTTCCCTGGCGTGACGTGTTCTGTTTCCTTGATGTGAAGCAGAGCGGCTTTCGCCTGGTAAGCCGGACGGGCCATCTGGTCGTTGCGGACCGGAACCGGAGCCGGAGCTTCGCCTTTGGCGTACTTCGCGGCGTTTTTGCCGATGGCACGGTAGGTTTCCAGGTCGATCAGCGGCGCCTGTGGGAAGAGTTCGAGGTTGGACAGCTGCGGTAGATCTTTCTGGTGAATGATCGAGGTACCTTTGGACTGTACACCGATGGCTACGCCTGATCCGGACAGTTCTGCTGCGTCGTGGCCACAAACGGCAACGTCGGAAGAACGGTAGATCTTGACGACACGGGCTTTTAAGCCTTCTTCTTCGATCCCGGCGATGATTTCTTTTAGGATCTGATCGTGCGGGATGCCTACGATATTTTCGGTTTGGAATTCAGCAAAAGCCGGAGCCAGGGCGATGACGACTTCGTCCGAAGCCGTACCTTGTTTTGCTTCGCCTTTGGGCTGCAATTCGACTTTTCCTGCTTGAGCAGCGGCACTTAGTACAGGTGCCTGCTGTTCGGTGCCCATTTCTCTGAGCACTTCTTCGATTATGCTCTGAAGCATCTGTTCGTTAACTGCCATTTATGGTCCCCCTTAAATGCTTTCCGGGTCGACTGCCCACGGAATATCCTGGATTTCCTGCCAGCGTTCGTCGCTGATCTGATAACCGGTCGTCGGTCCACTGTAATTGTTTGGATAGTTGACCGCTGAGATAACTTCCCAATCGTCACTGAGTTTCGAAGCCGTGTGTAGGTAGTCCCCGGCGGCTTTCGTAACTAGGATGTTGTATAGGGAACGGGCAACGTCGGGCATTCCGCCACGGTCTAAGGCCTGGATAAAGTCGATTGCGGTAACACCGCGGGCTAACATTTCATCGGCCGCTTTGAGGTCGGCTGCGACGTCGCGGTCGGGCATATCCTGAGAACCGTTGGCGTAGGTGGCGGCTTCAACTTCTTCGTCGGTGATTTCCGGAAGTCCTAATTCTCTAAAGAGAACCTGCATGGCACGGGCGGCTTTCGCGCGGGCCTGAACGACCGATTCTTCATCGACCGGCTGCAGTCCACCGTCGATCTTAAGGTCGCGTTGGATGACGTTCCAGTCGTCATAGTCTTCCGCGTCCCAGTTTGAACCGGCAAACATGTTGTCGTAGTTCGGTGTTGCGGAGTAACCGGAGCAGATGTAATCCGTCCCAGGAACCATTTGCATGAGCGAACGGGCGACACGGCGAAGGTCAGAGTGGGTGAAGGTCTGGTCGTTTGAGGAGGCACATTCGAGGTCTAGGCAAGCGGCCAGTAAGTTTTCGGCTAAGATTTCACGGATACCACCGGGAACACCAGCCGGAACACCGACACAGGAAACCGATCCGTTTTGCGTACCCTGGACGCCGGCGCCTTTTGTGACGTATAGGCAACGGGCTTCCAGATAAAGCATCGATTTACCTTCGGCGTATCCCATCTGTACTTCGGATCCGGAACCGGATGTGAAACGCATCTTCAGTCCTCTTGACGCATAACTGCTGGCCAAGAAAGCTTTTGAATACGGGGTATCGTCCCCGTCCATGAATACGGGTTCGGTTCCGTATACGGAGATCGTTTCAGCGTAAGCCGTGTATCCGCGCATCCCGAGGTCGAGCTCGGTAGCTTCTTCGACGGCGCATTGGGTTAAGATTCCCGGACGTCCAACGTTTGATCCGACCATGATGGCCATCGCGTTAAACGGTGCGTAACGGGCAACACCAACCGTCGTTTCCATTTCATCAAAACCACGAATGGCAGCTTCCGCAGCGTCGGCTGCGATCTGCGTCATGTTGTCTTTGACGTTTGTGACGTGGCACTGGTTGGATGGCATCAGACGCGCACGCATCTTAGTTTGGGCCATCATCATTTCCAGAACCGTCATTTTCCCTAAGACTTCGGTCATCTTCGCCGGTGTAACAGCGGTCGTGACTTTGATGACTTCTTCACGCGGAACGTTGAAGTCGACCATCATGCGGGCGATGTCCAGGGAATCCATGGCCATGGCTTCTTCGGCGTTTTCGACGTTGATCGCGTAGTCGGCGATGAACTGATCGAGCATGTCGAAGTCTTCGCGTTTTTTACCGTCGAGTTCGGTGATCACACCGTTTTCAATGGTAATGCTCGGAACCGGATCGCCTTCGCTGTTCATGGCGATCAGGCCAACTTCCGGCCATTCTTTAACAAAACCGTCCTTTTTTACCGGACGTTCATCTAATGCTTCAAATCTTTTTGATCTCATTTTCTTCCTCAATCAAGCTTGTTACTTTCTAGTTTAAATATATGGGGTTGTTGCTGACGGGCAGGGTCCACCTAGAGCTTCGAGAGCTTGTTTTCCTGCTTCACGGGCAGCATGAACAGCTTGACGGACGGCACCAGCGTCACCACAAACCGTGATGAATCCTTCGTTGGAAGCTTTTGTTCCATGATCTGGTGAACTGTAAGCAATTAAATCGACGTTAGCGGCCTTCATGGCGATATCGGAGATCAAAACACCGATTCCGGCAGGAGCAGCTAGAATCAGAGCAAAGGCTTTTCCTAACTGTGCGCCAAGAGCCTGGGCAGCAGCGTAAGAAGCACGGGCCGTGTACTGGAATTCCAGATGTCCAGCGTCGTTTCCGTAAACGTCACCAAAGGTACGGTCGAGATCTGCTAAGGCAACTTCTACGGCACGTTTCGCGTCGGATACGTCTTCAGCCCCGAAGATGATCAGGCTACCATGGCCTGCGCCACCTTTGGTGTCACGTGCTAATTCGCAAATAACCATTTCTGTGTTCGTCGCTTTAACGGCTTCGTCGGCGGCCATGATTTGTGGGCCAGCGCCAGTACGTGAAGAAATGATTCCGATTGAACGATATTTTGGATCGATTTCCATGGCTTCGTGTAACGTTCCATCGACGTTAGCGATAACGAATCCAATCGTGTCTCCCATACCGGTTCCAACAAATTCCGTTAAACCGCATTGGCCTGTTCCGCCTTGTTCTACGGCTTCTGCTTCTTTGACGTCAGCTTCCGCTTCGTCCATTTTCTGCATGACTTCTTCCATCAGCTTGTTCATTAAATCGTCTTTCATTATTACACCTCCGAATATTTAATTTAAAAGCTTGGTAGCATATTTTCTACATCATTGTGAGGTCTCGGGATAACGTGGACCGAGACAACTTGTCCGACTTTATCCGCCGCGGCCGCGCCGGCATCAACTGCTGCTTTAACTGCTCCGACGTCTCCACGGACAAAAACCGTGACAAGTCCAGAACCTATTTTTTCATACCCTGTGAATATCACATTGGCAGCCTTAACCATGGCATCCGCTGCTTCTACGCAACCGACGAGACCCTTGGTTTCGATCATGCCTAATGCTTCATTCGTCATGAGCTTAATCCTCCTCGCTTTCTAACATTCTGAATATATTGTAAACTGTATTCAGTGGAAATAAATTGTCAAACTTATGTATTAATTTTTGACTCAAACTTTAATTTCTAGGGACCATGGAGATGAATAAAAAGATATTATGGGCTCTCGGATTTTTAGCCGGAATTTTCACGAGCTCAAAACCGGTGAAAGATTTAGACGAAAAAGTTGCTCTGAGTGAAGCCCTCGCAAAAAAGACCGACTGGAAAGACAAACACCACCTGCGCTATTGCGATGAAACTTATTTAGATAAGCGTTTTCTTCCTTATAAATCCGCCGTTAACATGCGAGATATCGGTGGCTATACGAACAACCTGGGAAAGATGACCAAATGGAAAAAAATCTATCGTGGCGAAGAGCTCTGCCATTTAAATAAAGAAGATCAGGAAAAATTCGATAAGCTCGGGATCACGCACGTCTTCGATCTAAGGACCCGCGAAAGAGCTCTTGCGTTTCCGGACCACATCCCGCCCGGAGCCACCTATACGAGCATCCCGGTTCTCGAAGGGATCGACGCCGCTACCTTTATCGAAGATTCTTATCCAAACATCACCGACCAGTTCATGCGAAATCTTTACATAAACCTCGTTGAAAAAAGCGGGGATCTGTTTGCAAAAGTCATCAAAGTTCTCGCAGATGAACCGGATGCGATCATCTACGTTCACTGTGAAAACGGAAAAGACCGGACCGGGATAATGATCTGTATGATCGAGTTATTGGCCCAGCTTCCGATGGATCGAGTGGTTTCGGATTACTCGCTTTCTAACCAAAACTATGAGCGGGCCAACAAACTGTTTAACTCAAAACTGGACCTTGATCTCGGTCCTAAGCTTTCGGAACTCCTTTATGGATTAATTGGAGTCGATCCCGATTGGTTGGGCCTTGCTACCCGTTATATGCAGATAAATTTTGAAGGGATCGAAGACTATCTTCTAAGAAACTCGCTTCTTACAAAAGAAGATTTTGAAAACTTTCGCAAAAACGTTTTGGAAGACGTTTAAACCGTTGTTTTTTTTACTTCGTCCTGGAAGATAAATTTTGAATTGAGTTTAAACGAAAAAAGTAAATCATGGAGGATCTGAATTTATAATACTTTTCCAGAGAAATTTGAGCCGCTTTATAAACTAAAGCGGCTCAAAAAGAATTAGGAGTATTCAAGAAAGTTCAAAACACGAAACCTAGTCTTTAGCGTACTTTTCTTTGATTTCCTGAAGTTCAACAGGAGAAATTTTTAAAGAATCCAAAATTATTTCATCGCTGATTCCTTTTAAAAAAAGATTTTCAGCAAATTCCAAAGCTTTCTCTTTTACGGCAAATTCGATTCTTTGGGCCATTGGATCTCTCAATGTTTCAATTCCTTTCTTATCTTCTTTCAATACCGAATCTTTTTTTAAAACTTCTAAATAAAGCTTAACTAGATTAGCTTCTGTAAAATCGTGGTTAAATTTTCCAAGTTCCGTATCATAATTATAGTAACTCTATGGCTACCTTCGAAATAAAATAAATTTTAAAGAGAAAGAAACGTGAGCCGTTTAAGAAATCTTAAACGGCTCACGTTATAATCGATAGTGTTCAAGAAATTTCAAGAACGCTTCTTAGCCGTTGGCGTACTTTTCTTTGATTGACCGTAATTCCTCAGGTGTAATTCTTGTATATTGAAGAATCATATCATCCCCGAAACCTCCTGAAAAAAGTTCTTCAGCCAATTCCAAATTTCGTTCATGTATCAGACGTTTATCTCTTTTTGCCATTAAATCATTCACGATTTTAACTCCTTCCTCATCTTCTTTAACTCACACTTTGAAGTTCGTAAACTCTATAATTCATTTTACTAAGCTGCGATCATTAGATCTTTTCTTTGTTCAGAGACTGTAAGAGTTCCTTTGGCTCTTTCTATAAGTTTTAACTTCTTATAGTTTACTCCGTCTTTTACAAACGAACCATCGGGAAGTCCGACTTTGAAATAACCGCTCTTTCGCCTGGCCGTAACAAAGACCTCTTTGCCTTCAAAGAGGACCCGGTCGCCTAGTCTAAAGCCAAACATCTCAAAGTCCGTCTGGGCTCTTCGCCTTATCCCGCCTTTTGAAAATTTCGCCCGGTGGATCTGACGATTGTGGGCCCTTTTTTTGGTCCTTTTGTAGACGACCCCACAGGGAAGGGCCTGTGTGTTGCCCGAGATCATCAAGGCGTCGATGGCGTGGCTTTTTTTTAGGCCGGCATCGATTCGCTTTGACTTCGTGTCGGCCCCATAAGTTAAACCGACTTCCCCGTCAAAGATCTCTTTTATCCCGTCTAAAAGTCGGTAGCGCATGATGTTCATCATCGTTTCGTATTTGTAAGACTTCGGCGGTTTCTTTAAAAGAGTGATCTCCCCATGGTGAATACCGTCATGACAGTTCGGACAGACCGTGATCAGGTTGTCCGGAGCGTCCGAGCCTTTGGGCCTTGGAATAATGTGATGTACCTCGAGAGGAATGTTTCCCGAAGCGCCGCAGACCTGGCATTTGTGTCCGTCGCGGTAAAGGACGTATTCTCTAACGTGGAAAAAGTCCTTCATTGGCCCGTTTTGATAGTCTTTTCCTTCTATATCAGGATTTTTGATCTTTTGAATATCGAAGGGGCCCGTCTCGATGACGATCTTCGTGACCGGAAGGATCGAAAGCACGAACTTAACGGGACCCAGCCTTTGGGCTTGGAGGCCTTTCTATTGTTAAAGCGGGCCTTTCGGTGACGCACTTTCCGGCTCCTGCGGTCTCTCCTGTAAGTTTTTCTGGTCGCCAGCTTGTCTTTCACATCCGTACGAAGGGTCGTTTCGCTGGCGTAGACTTCCTTTTCTTCGGTCGAGACGCTGATCCCGACCGTTTTGTAGCCGGGATCGATCCCCATCGTCAGCTCCTGTGTGTGGTGGGGCGTCTCGTAAAGCAGCTGTATTGT
>CANRHG010000039.1 GCA_947630385.1 uncultured Eubacteriaceae bacterium | reverse complement strand
CCAGCACATACAAAACGCCGGTCAGCGCGCTGCCGATCTGGGTGGCCAGGCGGATGCGCTGGCTCTCGCCGCCGGAAAGCGTCGTCGCGCCGCGGGAAAGTGTCAGATAACCAAGGCCGACGTTTTCAAGAAACTCAAGACGCAGGATGATCTCTTCAAGCAGCATTTTAACGATATTATAATCGTGTTCACTAAGCTTTATATTTTTAAAAAACTCTTTAAGATCGATTACGCTCATGCGGGTCAGGTCGATAATGTTTTTATCGGCTACCGTGACCGCGAGTGCGTTCTCATTAAGTCTGTTCCCGTGACAGGTCGGGCACTCCTTGATCCCCATAAAGCGGCCGATTTGATCCCTGGTCCGGTTGGAATGCGAGTTCTTATAATAACGGTCCATCCGGTTGACGATCCCTTCCCACTTGCCGAGATCTTCGACTTCGTAGTCCGTTCCGTAATAGATGTCGTCGATCATTTCTTTCGGGGCTTCTTTCACGGGCCTTGCCAGCGAGAAATTATGGTGTTTGGCGATGCCAAAAATCGCGTCTTCACAGGTCCTATAGTCCCACCTGGCGGTCGCAAACTCGAAGGCTCCGTCTAAGATCGATTTGTTCTCATCGGGCAGTACCAGATCGGTATCGATTTTATTGATATAACCAAGACCGTTGCAGGTTTCACACATCCCAAACGGATTGTTAAACGAGAACGACCTCGGCTCGAGGACTGGAAAACTGATGTTGCAGTCCGGGCAGGATAAATTCTCACTAAAGAGAAGATTTTCCCCACCGATTACGTCGATCTCGACAAGACCGTCGGCCAGGTTTAAAGCGGTTTCAACCGAGTCGCTAAGGCGTTTGTTTAAGCCTTCTTTTAACTTTAACCGGTCAACGATTACAGAGATGTCGTGACGGTACGTCTTCTTTAAATTTATTTTTTCATTTAAATCGTATCGTTGTCCATCGACCATAACACGGCTATAACCTTCGGAGCGCAGTCTTTTAAAGAGTTGCTTAAACTCCCCTTTTTCGCTTCGAACGATCGGAGCGAGAACCTGAAACTTGGTTCCTTCCGGTAAGGCTAAGATTTGATCGGTGATCTGGTCGATGCTTTGAGACGCGATTTCTTTTCCACAGTTCGGGCAGTGCGGGACTCCAATACGGGCATAAAGGAGACGGAAAAAATCGTAGATTTCCGTAACCGTCCCGACGGTGGATCTGGGGTTACGGTTGGTTGTCTTTTGTTCGATCGATATCGACGGGGAAAGTCCTTCGATGCTTTCAACGTCCGGTTTTTGGGTGTTTCCTAAAAACTGTCTGGCGTAGCTCGAAAGAGAATCCATATACCTGCGCTGCCCTTCGGCGTAGATCGTATCAAAAGCCAGGGTCGTTTTTCCGCTGCCCGAAACCCCCGAAAAAACGATCATTTTATCTCTTGGAATCTTAAGATCGATATTTTTTAAATTATGTTCTTTGGCACCATGGATATCGATATAATCCAATGTTAACTCGCTTTCTTTCGTTTTGAACCACGTTTGGTGGCTTTGTATTGTTTTGGTTTACTTTCTTTTTCAAGTACGATGGGCTTTCCGGTCTTTTCGGATTCCTTCATCGCTTCTTTTATATAAGCGATCCGGTCTCTGAGGTTGGCTGCCTGTTCAAATTCCATACGTTCGGCCGCTTCGTACATACTTTCGGTCAGTTTAATGATTTCTTCCTGTGGATTTTCGATGACCTGTACGTCATCTTCTTTATTATTGGAATGGGAGATCTCAATGATATCGGCCACGCTCCGCTTGACGGACTGCGGCGTTATCCCATGTTCTTCGTTATATGCTTGTTGGATCTCACGTCGACGATTGGTCTCATCGATGGCGTACTGCATCGAGTTTGTCACCGTATCGGCGTACATGATGACTTTCCCATCTACGTTTCGCGCGGCTCTACCGATGGTTTGAACCAAAGAAGTTTCCGAACGTAAAAAGCCTTCTTTATCCGCGTCGAGTATCGCTACAAGCCCTACTTCTGGAAGGTCAAGACCCTCCCTTAAGAGGTTGATTCCGACGAGCACGTCGAAAAGACCTAAGCGCAAGTCCCTTAAAATCTTTAGGCGTTCGATCGTATCTACATCCGAGTGTAGGTAGTTGACCCGAAGTCCGCTTTCTTTAAGGTAAGCCGTCAGGTCCTCGGCCATTTTTTTGGTGAGCGTTGTGACTAGGACGCGGTTGCCTTTTGCAATCGTCTCTCTGATCTCACCTTCGAGGTCGTCGATCTGGCCCTTGATCGGATGGATCTCCACGACCGGATCGATCAGACCCGTTGGTCTTATGATCTGTTCGACCGTATTTTGTGAGTGTTCTTTTTCGTACGGTCCGGGTGTTGCGGATGTAAATATACACTGATTGATCTTGGATTCAAATTCGTCAAAAGTAAGCGGACGGTTGTCGTAAGCTGAAGGAAGACGGAAACCGTAATCGATCAAGTTCTTTTTACGGGAATGATCTCCCCCACTCATCCCTCCGATCTGAGGGATCGATACGTGTGATTCGTCGGCAATGATCAAAAAGTCGTCGGGGAAATAGTCGATCAACGTATACGGTGGGCTTCCCGGGGCGCTGCCGTTGATGTAACGGGTGTAGTTTTCGATCCCGTTGCAGTAACCCATTTCGCTTAACATATCGATGTCGTAGTCCGTGCGCTGTACGATGCGCTGCGCTTCGATCAACTGGTTGTTGCGCTCGAATTCTTCGGCCCGTTCGATTTTTTCTTTTTGAATGCCTTCGATGGCTTCCTGCAGTTTTTCCGGCGTGGTCGTATAGTGGCTGGCCGGGAAGATACTGATGTGATCGAGCTCACCGAGGACGTCTCCGGTCAGCGCGTTGATCTCCGTGATCCGGTCGATCTCATCGCCGAAAAACTCTACCCGGACCGCCTTTTCACTGCTGGCGGCCGGATAAATCTCAAGGGTATCGCCGCGCACGCGAAAGTTGTTGCGCTCAAATGAGGTGTCGTTTCTTATATACTGAATATCGATCAATTTTCGAATGATCTCGTCCCGGTCTTTTTCCATGCCCGGGCGGAGGGATAAAACGAGGTTCTCGTAATCGATCGGAGAGCCCAGGCCGTAAATACAGGAGACGCTCGCGATCACGATGACGTCTTTTCGCTCAAAAAGGGCCGCGGTCGCGCTGTGTCTAAGTTTATCGATCTCGTCGTTGATGGAGGAGTCTTTTTCGATGTAGAGATCCGTATTGGGAACGTAGGCTTCGGGCTGATAATAATCGTAATAAGAGACAAAATATTCTACGGCGTTGTCCGGAAAGAAACGCTTGAACTCGTCGTAGAGTTGTCCCGCGAGCGTTTTATTGTGAGCCAAAATCAGGGTTGGCTTTTGTACTTTTTCAATGAGTTTGGCCATCGTGTAAGTCTTTCCGGATCCGGTGACGCCAAGGAGGGTTTGAAACTTGTCCCCGCGCTCGATACCCGCGGCCAGTTCGTCAATCGCCTTCTGCTGATCGCCTTTTGGCTCGTAATCGGAAACGACTTTAAACGGACGGTCGTTTTTTGTTACTTTACTCATAACCTTTTATTTTAACATAGTTAGCACTTCTAATGCGCGGTTTATCTGATTGTCCCGCACAAGCTCGCCTTCTTCTATGACCGAAGTCGGATCGTACGGGACGGTTTCGCTCGGTGTGATCCCGAGCCCGTTGACTTTTTGGCCGTCGCTTAAAAAATACTCCTGATAAGTGAGTTTAAAGCCCGTCCCGTCTAGGACCGGGAGCACGAGCTGCATGACACCTTTTCCAAAACTTTGTTCACCGAGAACGGGTACGCCCTGTTTAAGTAAGGCTCCGGCAAGGATCTCGGAGGCACTGGCCGTGGCGCCGTTGATTAAAACCACAAAGGGCTTGTCGGTCTTACCTTCGGCGGACGTATACTCGTGGCGGTTTCCGGCTTTATTCTCGGCGTAGACGATCAGGCCCTCATCCATTAACGCGTCGGCGACTTTTACGGCTTCGTCCACCAGACCCCCGCCGTTGTTTCTAAGATCCAGTATAAAGCCGTCCGTATCGCTTAAGTCTGCCAAAGCTTTTTTAAAATCCTCGGCCGTAGAGGAGTCAAAGGACTCGATGGCGATGTATCCGGTATTTCCGAAGCGGCCGGAAGTAACCGATGGAGAGGTGATCAGTTCGCGAACCAGGGTTAAATCAAGCTCTTCTTCACCCCGCCTTATTTTAAGATTTAAGGGCGTTCCAATCTCACCGCGCGTCATTTTTACGACGTCTTCCAGGTTCATCCCGGAAACGTCCGTTCCGTCGACGCCGATTAGAACGTCCCCTTGTTGGATTCCGGCCCGACTGGCCGGGGAGTTTTCCATCGTATCCTGTATGGTTAAGTCCGTGTCGATAACGATCCCGATCCCTCCGAATCTTCCGGTCGTTTCCTCCCGAACTTCCTTATATTCTTCTGAAGTAAAATAATCGCTGTATTTGTCGCCCAGCTTATCGAACATCGTGTCGACGAGCTCTTCGCTGAGTTTCGTGTTATCGACCTCTCCGACGTAGGCGCTGTTTATAAAACGGTTTAGACTGTTGAGTTTACGAAGGCCCACCAAAAACTGTGGGCTCGGGTTTTCGAGAACGACGGTACCGGGAATGAGGATCACGCCGCTGACGATAAAGTAGATGCTTAAAAGATTGGTTAAGAAAATAAAAGTCAGTGAAAGAATGAGGCTGCGGTATTTATAAAAAAATTTCATAGAAATTTTAAGCGCGAAAACCCACTTTCTTTAGGTGGGTAGTTGATTGAAAAAAAGCCGGCTAAACCGGCTTATTTTTGCGCTTTGATGTACATCCACGACTGATCCTCTTTGGTCTGAACGAAAATGTCCTTAAAACCGACTTCGGTAAAAAAGGCTCTTAATTCGTCCGGGCTCAAAAGGCGCAGGTTCAGTTCGTCCTGAAGGTACTCCGTGATGGGATTCATCTTTCCCTTGTAGGCTTCGGCGATTAGCATGACGGTTCCCCCACGGTTTAGAACGCGGTAGATCTGCTCCAAGGCCTTCTTGAAATCTTCCCAGAAAAAGTAGGACTCCACGGAGACGACCAGGTCAAAAAAGCCGCTGCCGTACGGAAGATCAAGGACCGAACCTTCGGTGATACGGACTTTATCTTCTAAGACCAGTTCCTTATTTTCTTCGATGCTCTTTTCGATCGCGACCGGTGAGATGTCGATCCCGTAGATCGTAGCCAGTGGAAAACGCCGGTTGAGATTGGCGATCGTGGCTCCCCCGCCGCAACCGATATCCAGTATGGTCTTAGGCACTTTTATGACCAGACCATCCAGTGCCCAGTCGACCAAGGGCTTGTGGCTTTCGTTCATGCGCTCTAGCATCTTTAGCCCGTCTTCCCCGATCGGGTTGGCCGGATTTCCCCTTAAGGTGACCGCGAGCCTTTCGTCGTTTGCGTTTTGGCTTTTGATCTCGTCCTTTAATTTTTGCGACTGGTCTTCCAGTTTTTCCTGGGCCTGTGGATTAAAGGTCCCAATCTCGTTGGGATCTACGACTTTGATCGTATCGAGTTGGGAACGCAGGTTTTCTCGGACCGAACGGATATACTCGTCACGTAAGGCTTTTTGCTCCCTTTTTTCTTCATCCGTTAGACCTTCGGCCTTGCTTTTTTTCGAAAGCTCGTTGATGCGCTGTATTTTTTCCTTATCTATCATTATTTACCTCTCAATTACTTGAGCCGCCAACAAAACACCATACTTTCCGTGTGGGTAGGTAAGGCCTCCCTGAAAGTAGACGTTGTAAGGCTCACGTATCGGCGCGTCGGCCGAAAGTTCGATCGAGCTGCCCTGGATAAAAGCGCCGGCGGCCATGATCACCTCGTCCTTATAGCCGGGCATCGGCCAGGGTTCTGGAACGACGTGGGCGTCGACCGGGGCGGCGCTTTGAATGGCCCGGCAAAAGTCGATGACCTTTTGCTTATCGTTTAACTTAATGATCTGGATCAGGTCCGACCGGTCGTCTTTGGGCCCGGGAGAGACCTCGTAGCCCAGATCCGAAAAAACCTGGGCGGCCAGGACGGCCGATTTGAGTGCGTTTGCGGTCGTGACCGGTGCCAGGAACAAGCCCTGGAGCGCGGTCTTGCTAAAGCCCAGCGTCGCGCCGGTCTCGATCTCAACACCCGGAGCCGAAAGCCGGCTTCCGGCGTTTGTGATCAGATCCTCTCTTCCGGTAATATAACCCCCGGTCGGGGCAAGCCCTCCGCCGGGATTTTTAATGAGCGAGCCCGCCAGTAAATCGATGCCGTAATCGGCCGGCTCGGTCCGTCCGATAAATTCGCCGTAACAGTTGTCCAGAAAAAAGACGGTATCCGGATTTACTTCCCTGACTTTTTTGGTTATGCTCCGGACTTCCTCAAAGTCCAACGGCCTACGGTAATGATAACCGCAGGAGCGCTGAAGATACACCATTTTTGTCTTAGGGGTGATCTTCTTTAAGACTTCGTCTTCGTTTATGTGATTTCCGACTAAATCGATCTTTTTAAAACTTACGCCGTAATCCGCCAGGGTCCCTTTGCCGTTGTGTCGCGTGTCACCGATAAAACTGAGGACGGTCTCGTACGGATCTCCGGTGATACTTAGGAGCTCGTCCCCGGGCCTTAGATTCCCGTAGAGAGCACAGGCGATGGCGTGCGTTCCCGAAGAGATGTGGGGCCTTACGAGGCTGTTACCGGTATGAAAAAGGTCTGAGAAAATGGCCTCTAAGACCTCCCTTCCGGGATCGCTGTAGCCATAACCGCTGGACGGTAAAAAGTGGCGCTCGGAAAGGCCCGCGTTTTGCATGGCTCTAATCACCCGGAACTGGTGGTACTCGGCGTCTTTGTCGATTTTTTTAAAAACGTCCTCGACCTTTTTTTCACTTTCGTCGACGAGACTTGATATTTTAGGATTGATGTCCATAAAAAAAAGCTGCGTCTAGGGCAGCTTAAACTTCATCGGGCGGTATGGGTATATGACAATAACCGTAAGGGTTCTTCTTCAGGTAATCCTGATGGTATTCTTCGGCTTTGTAAAAATTAGCCAAAGGTAAAACTTCTATACGTAACTTCTTGCCGGTTTTTTCTACTTCTTTTTGCAGGACTTCTTTGATGACCGGCAACTCTTTTTCTGAGGTATAGTAAATCCCGGTTCGGTACTGTGTACCGACGTCATTTCCCTGTTTGTTTAAACTGTATGGATCAATGATCTTCATATAATGGTCTAATATCGTCTTAAGGGAAATGATCTCGGGATTAAAAGTGATTTCCACGGCTTCGGCCGCGTCGGTAAATCCGGTACATACCGCTTCGTAGCTTGGATTTTCCATACGGCTGTTCGCGTAGCCGACTTCCGTGTCTACAACGCCTTTTAAGGTCTGGAAGTAGCGTTCAACACCCCAAAAACATCCACCTGCGAGTACTATTTTTTGTAAATTCATAAGTATCCTCGTTACATTTGTACCCACTTAATTCGCTTTTAACTTTTTTATTCTTTCGTCTCTTCGAAACCAGGTCAGTTGGCGCTTGGCGAAGTGACGGGTATCCCGTTTTAGATTGCTTACGGCCGTATCTAAGTCCTCTTTTCCGTTTAAATAGTCGTAAAATTCTTTATAGCCCAGAGCCTGAAGGCTCGTTAGGTTCGGATCGTACTTATTATATAAAGCGCGTACTTCATCAAGCAGGCCTTCTTCCATCATCTTATCGACCCTTCTATTGATCCGGTCGTACAAAACTTCCCTTGGCCAGTCCGGCATGAAAAGAACCGGCGTATAACCAAGGTCGATTTTTTTGTTTTCTTCGTCGAGCTCGGACTTTGTCTTTCCGGTCGAAAGGTAAATTTCGAGCGCCCGTATGACCCTTTTTATATTGTTTGGATGGATCTTAAGTGCGCTTTTCGGGTCAACCGTTTTAAGTAGATTGTAAAGCTCGTCCCTACCTTCCACGCTCTTTGCGCGTTCTTCAAGGTCTTCTCGGACCTTAAGATCGGTGCTTTCGGGATTAAATCCGTAAGGCAGGCTTAGGGCGTTGATATAAAGCCCCGTACCGCCGCAGACGATCGGGATCTTCCCCCGCTGTCTTATTTCTTTTATTTTTTTATCCGCGTCTTCCTTAAACTGCGCGACCGAATACGAAGTATCGGGGGATATGAAGTCGATCAGGTGGTGTGGGACGCGGCCGCGTTCTTCTACGGTCGGCTTAGCCGTTCCGATATCCATCTCTTTATAGATCTGCATCGAATCGGCCGAGACGATCTCACCGCCGATTTCCTCAGCCAGTTCGATGGCCATTTCCGTCTTTCCGCTCGCGGTTGGACCGACGATAAACGGGACGGCATCAGACGATACGTTTAAAAGCTTTTTCCAGTTCATTTTTCCGGTGTTCGAGAATGATCGGCCGTCCGTGTGGACAGGTGTAAGGGTTGTTTAAACGCTCCAGCGCTTCAAGCAGCTCAAAGACTTCCGGACTGCTCAGCTTATCGCCGCCTTTGACCGCGCTTTTACAGGCCGCTTGGGCCAGTCTAAAAAGTTCCGGATCCGGTTTTGGACCATCCCCGTCTAAGAAGTGGATAAAATCTAAGATCAAATCCGGATCTTCCGGGTCGCGAAACAGGATCGGGACCGACTTTACGTAAAGTTTTTCGTCGTCTGTATCGGCCGAAAAGCCCAAGGCTTCCAGCTCATCTTGATGCTTTAAGAAAGCTTCGATATCTACGGAAGTCGCGGGTACTTCTTTGGGGATCAGTAAAAACTGGGAGGCCAGCGGCCGGTTTGAGTTAAAATGGTCTTTTAACGCCTCGAATTTTACGGCTTCGTGCGCCGCGTGCTGGTCGATCAAAAAAAGGGAATCGTCTTCTTCAAGGACGATGTAGGTTTTAAACAAGATCCCTATTAAGTCTTTACCTTCAAGCGTAAAATTCTTTTTAGGTTTTTCATTTATCGTGTTTGTCTGAGCCGGTACGATTTCCGGCAGAACTTTTCTTTCAATAAAGCTGCGCTGCTTCGGCTCAAATTTAGGCTCGGGTGGGGCGTCTTGAATTTCATCTATCGTTTCTTCCTCTTCTTGAAAACTTATCTGTGGGATCAGGTCGAGATCCTTTAGGGTTTGGCTTATGCTTTGTTTAAACAAGATTCCGACTAGGCTTTTGTTTAAGATCCGAATCTCGGTCTTTTGCGGATGGATGTTAAAGTCGAGCATGCTCGGCGGAAGTTCGATAAAAATAACCCCGCTGGGATACTGATGTTTCATAAGCAGACCCTGCCACTGTTCTTCAAAGAGCTCGCTAAAGAATTTTGAGTTCACGTAACGGCCGTTGATAAAAAAGATCTGATTGTTTCGGTTGTTTCTGCGGGCCTCCAAATCCCCGATAAGCCCGTAAATCTTTAGCGGCGCGTTTTCGTAGGAAAACTCGTGCAGGTGCTCGGTAAAGGAAGGCCCGTAAATTTCGTAGGCCGTCTGCTTTAAATCGTCGCGCCCTGAGGTCTGAAAACGTTTTCTATCGTTGCTGACGTAGGTGAAGTCGATATCCGGATGGGCCAGCGCGATCTTGGAGAGGGCGTCGCGGATGTGGCGCTCTTCGGTATCCTGTTTTTTTAGGAATTTAAAACGAGCCGGAATTTCCTTAAAGAGATCTTCTACGACTAAATCCGTCCCCTTATTAAAGGGTATAACTTTACGCTCTTTTAAGAGACCGTCTTTAAACCGGCTCTCGCTCCCCAGTTCCTCTTCGTTATAACGGGTACTGATTCGCACGTCCGCGACGGCGGCAATGCTGGATAGAGCCTCCCCGCGAAAACCCATCGTGGAGAGCCGGTCGAGGTCTTCCAAGAAACTGATCTTTGACGTCGCGTGCCTCTTAAAGGCCAGTGGGATCTCGTTATAAGCGATCCCGACCCCATCATCGACGACCCGGATGCTCTTTTTCCCGCCGTCGATCACTTCGATACGGATGGTCTTACTTCCGGCGTCAATCGCGTTTTCAACGAGTTCCTTGACGACCGAGGCCGGACGGATGATCACCTCCCCGGCCGCGATTTTATTGATCGTATCCTGATTTAAGACTTTAATCTTCATTTGCGAGTCCTACAAGTTCATACAACAGCTTGAGAGCCTCTTTGGGGGATAACTCGTCCGGATCGGTTTCGCGCAGTCTTGCCATGGCCTTCGGTTGTTCGTCCCGTTCCAGGAAAAAGGTGATCTGTTGATCTCTTGGCTTACGTTCCTCGAGTTCGCTCATGATCGTCTGGGCTCTTTTTAGAACGCTACTGGGAAAGCCCGCCAGGCGAGCGACTTCGATCCCGTAGCTTTGATTGGCCCGTCCCCTTTTTATTTTACGCAGGAAAATCACGCCCTGTTTTGTTTCGTTTACGTCGATGCTGTAATTAACCACCCCGGGTTCCTTTTCTTCGAGCTCGGTGAGTTCGTGGTAGTGCGTGGCAAAAAGGGTCTTGACGTTTCGTCTGGCCAGAGCCTCACTGATGGCCCAGGCTATTGAGATCCCGTCGTACGTACTGGTCCCCCGACCGATTTCATCTAAGATGACCAGACTGTTTTCGGTCGCGTTTTGTAGGATATTACTGACTTCATTCATTTCCACCATAAACGTGCTCTGGCCGGTCGACAGGTCGTCGGAGGCCCCGACGCGGGTAAAGATCCGGTCGACGATCCCGATCTCAGCCTCGGAAGCCGGGACAAAGGATCCGATTTGCGCCAAAAGCACCAGCAGCGCGATTTGACGGATGTAGGTCGACTTCCCGGCCATGTTCGGCCCGGTGATTAACATAAGCCGTTCATCATCGTCTAAACTCACGTCGTTCGGAATAAAATAGGAAGAACCGACAAAATTCTCCACGACCGGATGACGTACGTCGCAGGCTTTAATGACCCGACCGTTATTTACCACCGGACGCACGTAATTGTTTTCTTTGGCTACTTTTGCCATCGAACAGGCCAGATCCAGGCGGGCGCAGATCTTAGCGACCTTTTGGATTCTGGAAATATTGTTACGGATTTCTTCGATGATCGCCCTAAAGAGCTGATTCTCTAACGTTTCAAAACCTTCTTCCGCGGCGGTTATTTTTTCTTCGATTTCCTTTAGTTCCGGGGTGAAGTAACGCTCCGCGTTAACAAGGGTTTGTTTTCTAATGTAACGTTTCGGAACTAAGTCGATCTTGGATTTAGGAACTTCCAGGAAATAACCGAAAACCTTATTGTACTTTACTTTTAAAAGATTAATACCGGTTTCTTCGCGTTCTTTTTCGGCCAGCTCTTCTAACCAGGAATTCCCGTCTTCAAGGGCTTTGCGGTATTCATCCAGTTGTACGTTATAGCCTTTTTTAAAGTGGTAGATCCGCCCTGAATGTTTTTCTGAGAGGTCTTCGTTTAAACTCTCGTCGATGAGTTTATAGATATCCTCCAAGCGGTCGGCGTACTCCAGATCTTCTTTTACCTTTTTAAGCTCCGATTGGGTCACAAGTTCTGTCAGCTCTCCAAAAGCTTTTATGCTCTGTTTTAGCGATAACAGGTCGGCCGCTACGATCGTACCGAAACTTACCTTTGCGCAAATCCGTTCAAGATCGTAGATGTTTTCAAACTTTGCTCGGATTTCTTCCTGTTTTTGAACGTCTTCGTACAATTCTTCTACGCGGTCCAAGCGGTCGTTTATTTGTTCTACGTTAAGAAGGGGCGACTCGATCGTCGAAACCAGGAGCCGACTACCGGCCGCGGTCACGGTCTTATCGAGCGCTCCAAGAAGGCTCCCCTTTTTACTACCCGTACGGATGGTTCTAATAAGTTCCAGATTACGGATACTGGCCGAATCCAGATTCATCGTCTCGTCCAGCGCTAAATAATCGAGTTTTCCAAGGTGGTCGATTTGTCTTTTTTGGGTTTGGTCGAGATAAAAAAGAAGGGCTCCGGCGCTCCGGTAGGCCCACTCCCTATCTTCAAGTCCTATAGATGAGACGGAAAAAATTTGAAACTGTTCGGTAATGCGTTTTTGCGTACGGTGTTTTTCGAAAAACTTTT
>CANRHG010000038.1 GCA_947630385.1 uncultured Eubacteriaceae bacterium | reverse complement strand
AGCTTAAAAATACCGATTTTCCGGCGCGCGACGGGCTCGGGGTCGTGGGGAAGTTTGAGGAAAAACTCTCCCCGGAAGAAGCGGTCTTACGGATCAAAGACCGCCTTGGCGTTAAAGATATCCGTTCGGCCGGAAAGCCCGTACCGGTAAAGAAAGTTGCCATCTGTACCGGAGCCGGAAGCGATTTGATCAAAAAGGCCAAAAACAAAAAGGTCGATCTGTTTATAACGGGCGATCTCAAGTACCACGAAGCGCAGACGGCGGTAGAAGAAGGGCTCTGGGTCATCGACGCCGGGCATTTCGGAACGGAATATAAAGTCAAGGATCTTTTAAAAGAATATCTTAAAGACCTCGATATTTTCGTTAAAGCCTCTAAAAACGATAAAGATTTTATCTCCACAATCTGATATCATTGTCAAAAACATAGAAAGAAAGCATACATGAAAAAATTGATGACCGGTAACGAAGCGGCCGCTAGAGGCGCTTACGAAGCCGGAGTAAAGTTTGCGGCGGCCTATCCTGGAACCCCGAGTACGGAAATCATGGAAAACGTCGCCACGTACAATGAGATCACGTCCGAATGGGCACCGAATGAGAAGACGGCCGTCGAGTCGATCGCTGGCGCAAGCCTAGGCGGGGTACGTTCCCTCGCGTCGATGAAACACGTGGGGCTAAACGTCGCGGCCGATCCCCTGTTTACCTTTGCCTATACGGGCGTAAACGGCGGAGCCGTGATCGTCACCGCCGACGAACCCGGCGTATACTCGTCCCAGAACGAACAGGACAACCGCTATTATTCCAGAGCGGCGCACCTGATCATGTTTGAGCCCTCCGACAGTATGGAGACCAAGGAGATGATCAAAGAAGCCTTTGCGCTTTCGGAAAAATACGACATGCCCGTCCTCTTTCGGATGACGACGCGTATTTGTCACTCCAAATCGATCGTAGACTGTTTTGACCGGGAGGAGGTCCCGGACAAGCCTTACGAAAAGAACGTCCCCAAATACTGCCCGCTTCCCGTCAACGCGATGGAGATGGTCAAAAAGCTCAAAGGTAACATCGAAGCGGCCAAAGACTACTCCAACAACTGCAAGTGGAACTATATCGAAGACAACGGCAGTAAAATCGGCGTTATCGCCAGTGGGGTCAGCTACCGCTACGCCAAGGAAGTCTTAGGGGATGACGTTTCGTATCTAAAGATCGGATTTTCCTATCCGCTGCCCGATAAACTCATCAAAGAATTTTCCGATCTGGTCGATACCATTTACGTGATCGAAGAGATCGATCCGGTCATGGAAAACGACATCAAAGCGATGGGGATCGATGTGATCGGAAAGGAAGTTTTCCCGATTTCCGGGGAGCTCTCACCCGACGTGATCCGAGGCGCTATCCTGGGAGAAAAAATCGAGACGGTCGAGCCCGACCAGGATTACCTCGTCAACCGTCCGGCCTCACTCTGCGCGGGTTGCCCACACCGTGGCCTATTTTATACGCTCGGTAAGAAAAAAGACGCGATCATCTATTCGGATATTGGCTGCTACTCCCTCGGGCTCGGACAACCGTATAACGCGGGAGACGCGATCCTTTGCATGGGCGCCTCGATCTCCGGCGGGCACGGTCTGGCCAAAGCCCTGGAAGCGACCAATTCCGATAAGAAGGCGTTTGCCGTGCTCGGTGACTCCACTTTCTTCCATTCGGGCATGACGAGCCTACTAGACGTCGCCTACAATCAGAGCGACGTTTGTACGATCATTCTGGATAACCGCATCACGGGAATGACCGGGCATCAGGAAAACCCGGGTTCGGGTATGACCTTAAGTGGAGAGGAAGTAGAGCCCGCCGATATCGAACAAATCGTTCGAGCCCTTGGGATAAAGAACGTCAGAACGGTCAATCCGAACGATCTTAAAGCGACGGAAGAAGCCATCAACTGGGGAATGGAGCTAAAAGAGCCGTCCGTCATCATTACCCGTTATCCCTGTGCCCTAAAGCGTTTTTCTAAACTCGATAAAGAAGAGTTTCCCGAAGCTTTCAAACAAAGTTGCTACGTCGATACGGACGTCTGCGTAGGCTGTCGCCTGTGCTTGAAATCGGGCTGTCCCGCCCTTGCGTTTAATTCGACCGTAGAAAACAAGTCCGGGATCTTAGAAGACATGTGCCTTGGGTGTGGCGTGTGCCAACAGATTTGTCCAATGGGGGCGATAAAGAGACATGAGAACGCATAACATTTTACTTTCCGGAGTCGGTGGTCAGGGGACGATCACCGCGGCAAAACTGCTTACGACGGGACTGATGAACGCCGGTTACGACGTCAAGATGAGTGAGATCCACGGAATGAGTCAGCGCGGTGGGACCGTTTTATCCCAGGTACGTTACGGTGATGAAGTCCAGTCTCCGGTCATCGAACCGGGGACGGCAGACCTGCTGGTGGCTTTTGAAGAGATGGAAGCGATGCGCTACTTAAATTACCTGAAAAAAGACGGGACCTGCGTCGTCAACGAGACGCAGATCTGGCCGATGCCGGTCGTTATCGGTTCGGTCAAGTACCCGCAGGGCATCTTAGACGAAGTGGAAAAGAAAGTAGCGCTCAAAAAAGTTCCGGCCAGTGAACTGGCCGAACAGATCGGAAACCCCAAGACGATGAACGTCATTTTATTGGGGGCGATCGTTCAGTCGATGAATTTAGAGCACATCGATTGGGAAAAAATTATACGGGAAAATATCAAACCGCAGTTTCACGACATCAACATTGAAGCTTTTAAACGCGGTTTAGAGCTCTCAAAATGAATACTTTTCTTTTGATCTTGTACGTTGTCCTCGCCTACTTTGTCGGAAACCTGGATTTTGGGTACATCATCGTCCGGCTAAAAGAAGGCAAGGACATCCGTACCGAAGGCTCGGGAAATCCCGGAACGGCGAACGTTCTTAGAAATTACGGAAAGAAGATGGCTATCGCCGTTTTTGCCGGGGATTTTCTAAAAGGAGCCGCAGTCGTGATCGTAGCAAAGCTCTTGGGGATCACAGGCTGGTGGCTGATGGCCGCGGCTTTTGCGGTCGTTCTCGGCCACAATTATCCGGTACTGTTAAAGTTTAAAGGCGGAAAAGGCGTCGCCACGACGATCGGGGTTTTGACCTTTATGGATTTTGCCGTAGGGATCTATCCACTCACGGTAGGTCTTTCCGTAGCCTATCTGACCAGGATCATCTCCGTCGGCTCGATGGCCGGCGTATGTTCGTATCCGTTTTTCTTATACCTTTATACCGGAACCACTGAGTACGAACTCCTGACTTTAGGGATCGTACTGGCTTTATTTAATTTATTCCAACACCGTAGCAACATCGTTCGCTTGCTTCACGGTGAGGAAAAACCTGCCGTTAAACAACCGTCGGAGAGATAATCCTCTCCGATTTTTTTATTTTTGTCTCTTGACTTTTACAATTTAGATACGAAAGTTACTTTCTATATAAATTTGTTACGGGATATACGAGATTAAAGCTAAATTTGTTAAACAAATCTTTAAAAAACTAAAGATAACGTTTAAGCGAGAATTTATCGCTATATATAGATTTTTATTTTTTGAAAAATACTATATATAGTAACGAATTGACGATTTTAAATTTTTTTCATCGTAGTACGCAATTAAGTTGCTTGTTATATTTTTTAATTCTCGGTTATAATTAATTACAGAAAGAAACGTAAGTACGCAATTATCTTTCGCAGCGCGCACGAAGCTAAAAAAGATAATTGCTTTTTTATCCTTATAGTTAAGTTGCCCCACTTACTATTTTGCCACCATATACTATGAAAAACATAAACGAAATTTTTAGAAGAGACTTTACAAAAGAGTTAGAAGACCATCCGGAAAAGAGCGTATACGACCTGTTTGACTGGAAAAAGGTCGACGTGGAACTGAAACACTCGAAAACGGGAGAGACGATTTTCGAGATGAAGGATCTGGAGTTTCCGGAAGGCTACACCCAAAACGCCTGCGATATCATAGCCAGTAAATATTTCAGAAGAAGCGGTATCCCCAACGGACGCGGTCATGAGTACTCGATGAGAGAGGTGGCGGACCGCATGACCAGGTTTTGGGCTGACGCGCTTGAAGACGAAGGCGTGATCGAAAACAAAGAACAATACCAGATCTTTTACGATGAGATCGTCTACGCTCTATTAAGCCAGATGTGGGCACCCAATTCTCCGCAGTGGTTTAATAGTGGCATAAAGACGAAATACGGGATCAGTGGCGACCCCGACGACCTTTATTATTACGACGGGGAAAAGGTCGTAAAATCCGAAGACCGGTACAGCCGTTCTCAGGCGTCGGCCTGTTTTATCCTGTCGGTCGCCGATAAACTCTTGGGGAAACATTCCATCTCCGATCACTACGTCAGCGAAACCAAACTGTTTAAAGGTGGCTCGGGCGTAGGAACCAATTTCTCCAAACTCCGCGCGGAAGGCGAAAAACTTTCCAGCGGTGGCCAGTCTTCGGGCCTGATGAGTTTTCTACTCGGCCTTGACCGTAACGCCGGAGCGATCAAATCAGGTGGGACGACCAGGCGCGCCGCGAAAATGGTCATCGTCGACATCGACCACCCGGAAATCGAAGATTTTATCGGCTGGAAATCCCACGAAGAAGAAAAAGTAAGGGCCTTGGGGAAAATGGGTTACGATACGTCCATGGACGGGGAGGCCTATCAGACCGTTTCCGGCCAAAACTCGAACAACTCCGTTCGCCTAAACAAAGAATTCATGCACGACGTTAAAAACCTCGAGATGAATCCGAACAAGGAGCTCTTACTCAAGGGTAGGGTAGACGATGACGTCGACCGGAAAGTTAAAGTCGCCGATCTGTGGGATCAGATCAATACAGCAGCCTGGAGTTGCGCCGACCCGGGGCTTCAGTTCGATGATTTGTACAACGCCTGGCATACCTGTCCAGCGGGGCTAAACGGCGATGTAAACGACCCGGAAAACCGGATCAACGCCACCAATCCCTGCTCCGAATACGCTTTTTTAGACAATACGGCCTGTAATCTGGCCTCAATTAATATCTTTAAATTTTACGATCCGGAAACGAAAAAAATCGACATTGAACGTTTCTCTCACCTTTCGGGACTGATTCAACTCGTACTTGAAGCTTCGATCTATCAGGGACAGTTTCCGACCGAAGACGTGGCCGAACGTTCTTATATGTTCCGGACGACCGGTATCGGTATCGCAAATCTGGCCTCACTTCTTATGGCTCTAGGGTATCCTTACGACAGCGAAGAAGCGCGAAACCTCGCGGCTTCCCTCATAGGGATCATGACCGGCCACAATTACTTTATTTCCGCGATGATGGCCAAACAGTCGGGACCGTTTGAAAAGTACGACATCAATAAAGAACACATGTTAAAAGTGATCCGCAACCATTCACGGGTTGCCGGAGCGCTCGTAGATAATTTTGAAGATCTCGACTATACGCCCTTTATGGTCGATCATGACCTTTTAAAGAAAATCGGTTTTGAAAACATCTCGATGCGCCTCATTAACGCCTGGGAAGAAGCGCTTGAGTATGGAGAGGAATACGGATACCGAAACGCCCAGGTCAGTGTGATTGCCCCGACCGGAACGATCTCCTTTGCAATGGACTGCGGCTCAACTTCAATTGAACCTTTCTATTCCCACATCACGTATAAAAAACTCGTCGATGGGGGAAGCATGGAGATCGTTAATCCGGTTATAAAGATGGCTCTAGAAAACTTAGACTACAGCGAAGATCAAATAGAAGATATACTTAATTACCTTGAAGAAAAAGACGAGAACGGGTATTTGCTTCGCGATAGTTTAGAAGGAGCTCCCCATCTTAAGGAAGAACACTTAAAGGTTTTCGATACGGCAAATCAGATCAGTCCGGAAGGTCACGTTTTAATGGTCGCGGCCATTACGCCCATGATCAGTGGTTCGGTCTCTAAGACGGTCAACCTAAAAAACAGCGCGACGGTCGATGATATAAAACGGATCAATTTACTCGCTTACGACACGGGAGTTAAGGCGATCACGGTTTACCGCGACGGTTGTAAATTTATTCAACCGCTGTCGACGGGAGTGATGGTCAATGAAAATACGTCGCTCGAAGACTTAAGTTATAACGATTTATTGGAATACGCAAAAAGCGAACGACACGAACCGGAACGCAAACGCCCCGAAGGGATTCGCTCGTCCCATACGCACTCCGCTAAGATCGGCGACATTGAACTATATATAACCGTCGGATTTTATCCGGACGGACGGATGTCTGAAATTTTTGTCTCCACCGACCGGGACGGAACGGTCGTCAAAGGGCTCTTGGCCGGACTTTCAAAGTCGATTTCCCATATGCTTCAGTACGGGATCGAACCGCGCGATATATCGGTCATGTTAAAAGACCAGAAATACGAGCCGTCGGGACCGGTACAACGCCATCCGTATATTAAATTTGCTTCTTCTATTTCGGATTTGATTTCAAAAGTTATTGAAATCGAATGTGGGGATTATTCGAGCTGTCAGGTCAAGCCCGAAGGCCTTGGACAGCCCGTCGAAAATCAAATGATGTTCATTAATGAACCGAAGGATGATGAAAAAGAATATCAGGGAGAGCGAATCTACGACGAAATCTGTAGCGTTTGTGGAAGCGATAATCTCTGGAAAACGGGAGTTTGTAAAACCTGTAGGCAATGTGGAGCCACGACCGGTTGTGGTTGATGAGGACGTCTATAATTACCTTTAATAATAAGCTCGGATTCTTCCGGGCTTTTTTCATAGAAATTTTAAGTGCGGAAACCCACTTCCTTCCAGGTAGTGGTAGTTGCTCTTATTTTCTTGATAAAAACGCTTACGTCTTAAGAAATAAAACTGGAAGGATTTCATCTCCCTAGTAAAGGAAATTTTATGTTACATCAATGTAAAATCACAGTTTTAGAAACAACCTGTTTCGATGATTATCAAAAAAAGTATTTGGCTAATCCTGATTCAGGACCGTGTACCTTCTTTAAAGAAGGCGACGAATTTATTATTGATCAAAGAGATTTTGGCAGTTTATTAAACGGAAAATTTTGCGCAGAAGCATGGGACGCTGTAAGCCGCTACGTTTACACGGCTCTTCAAGGTGGTTCTATAATGAAAGGTTGGACCAACGACGAAAAAATTATGATCGCCTGCTGCAACGATGGAACGAGACCTGTCATTTTTAAGATCGAGCGGATCGATATATCAGAAAATGAAGAAGAACGCCTCTTGTTAGAAAAACAAGATTAGATCTAATTTTTGGTTTAACAAGTTTTAATTTGATAAATAGCTATTTAATTCTAATCAATTTTTAGAAAAAATTTCTGCTAAAAATGTTTTCTCATGTATTCAACCGTTTTGTGAAGCGTATCGGCTTTATAAATTTTTTCTAAGTTTTCAGTAAAATTTAGACCATATCGGTTTTCAAGTTTCATCAACAGATGACTAATCTCTTTGTCCCGATTTTCAGTATCATTTGATAAAATATCCGCTACCGAAACCTGGCGGTTTTCGTCAATGCTTAAATCGTGAATACCTACGCCGATCAAACGTACCGGACGCTTATCAACCTTATCGAGAAGTTTTACGGCTTCTTTCCAGATTAAAGCGGCGGAATTTGAGGCAAAGATCCTTTTTGAACGCGTAATTCCTTTCATGTCGGCGTAGGTAATTTTTAGGGTAATTCCATTTCCACTTAGTCCGTGTTGTTTGGCTCTTTTTTCAACACAGAGCGAAAGCAAAACTAGAATATCTTTAAGTAGGTCGTAATTCGTTACATCCTGTTGGAAAGTTACCTCCCTACTGATTGATTTAGCGTCTTCAGGACGGTAAGGAATCACTTTTCTTTCATCGATTCCAAAAGCAAAGTTTACAATCAGCTGACCTTGTTTTCCAAAAAGATTGATCACCGTTTCTGAATTTTCTCGAACGTCCCGTACGGTTTTGATCCCGTAGGAATATAGCTTTTTCGCGGTTGCCTGACCGACGGTATGTAGTACGCGTACGTCGCGGTCAATAATGAGATCTATAAAATCTTTGGGTGTTGGAATTTCGAAGAAGCCGTTTGGTTTATCTTCCTCACTGGCTGTTTTTGCGGCGGTTTTACAATAAGCAATACCAACCGAACAGGAAAGTCCGGTTTTTTGTTTTATTTTTTCTTTGATTTCTAAACCGATTTTTCGGGCGTCTTCAAAGTTATTGACCTGATCGGTTACGTCCAGGTAAGCTTCATCGAAAGCTACGGTTTCAACTAACGGGGTATAAGATTTCCAGATCTCACGAATTTGACTTGATATAGCCCTATATTTTTCCATATTTGGACGACGGTAGATTCCGCTCGGACAAAGCCGGTAAGCTTCTTTGATATTCATCGCGGAGTGTACCCCAAATTTTCTGGCTTCATAACTACAAGTAGCTACTACGCCTCGTTCACTTGGGAGAGATCCAATAATTAAAGGTAAACCTTTAAGCTCCGGATGATCCCTAATTTCAATAGAAGCATAAAAGGCGTCCATATCAACGTGAATTATAATTTGATTCATTTTAAGTTATAAAAAAACAAAAAAATTTGTTATCTTAATTTTTTTCCAAACCGGTGAATGATAATCTGATTCTTTTCTTGAATCAGAGAAAAGTTGATGATATAACTTCATAAAAGAAATTTGAAATTTAGAATTATAATCAATAAGAGGTAATTATGAAACCCAAAAATCAAACTTTTTCATTTTTTTCAGCAATGTTTTTATTTTATTTTTTATCAACCAGTTTGTTAAATTGGTTTAATGGAACCGCTTTTAAAGATTTCGCTTTTTATCTTATTGTCCTCGTTTTGGATGTTTTAGCTTTGATTTGGATCATAAAAATTATTTATTCTCCCCATTACGTTCGTAGTAAAGATTTAACGGTTCCGGGAATAATTGCTGCTTTTTCTATATTTGGTTTTATCCTATTGTTTTCGGATTCAGGTACTACAGAAAAGCTTTTATCAAACATTTACTTAATTCTCTTTTTACTTTCTATGGCAGGACTTATCACATGTTACAAAATCTTTGGGACCGTAAAACCTAAAGTACCTATAGCTAATCAAATTATTATCGATCAAACCGACGATAAAATTATAAACGGACAAGAGATTCGACCATTTAAAACTGATGAACTATTAAATGAAATAAATATAGCCATAGCGAATACGGAAAAAGATACTAAAGAATATGATGAATTAATTAAAGCTAAGCAGTTAACTTCGTCTATAATCGATCAAAAAATCAAAGTCCCACAAGAAGTTATCTCGCAAATCAACGATATCATTAAATCATATAATTACCTGTCAAATCTTCCCGTTAAGACCGAAAAAACCAGCCAAACGTTGAAGAAAGTCACAGCTACTTTCCCGGATATCTTGACTGGACTAACTAGCATTTACGATCAAGGCATCCAATCGAACCTTGAAAAAATCGAAGTAGACGCCCAAGTTTTACAGAATTTATTAAAAGCCTCAGGATTCGATAATAACGATTTTAAAGTAAATTGAGGAAAAAACATGATCAAAACCAATCTCTTCACACCAACTGCTGTTAAAGAAAAAATTGAAGAAAAGGGACCTTTTTCCGTTTTTGAATATACAAAAGACGTTTCCCTAAATTCTCCTGTTGAAGCTGTTGCGGCTTATTATGCCGCAAAGATGAACATTCGAAAACGTCAAGTTGTGATAAATCTGGCGAAAAGTCAAAACGGGGCGATCATCCAAGCGGGAGCGATGGCGATGATGTTGGGGGAAGTTTCAAATTCGACAAATGTAAAAGGAATGGGAGATTTCGTAGGAAAACTAATCGGCGGTAAAGTAAGTGGCGAAAGTACGATCAAGCCAAAGTATTCAGGCTCAGGCTGTGTTGTTCTTGAACCAACCTATAAACACATTCTAATTGAGAATATTTCGGATTGGAACGGAACCATTGTGTTAGAAGACGGGCTTTTCCTTGCTAGTGAAGGATCGCTCGAGCAAAAAATAACGCGAAGAACCAACCTTTCTTCGGCGGTAGCAGGAGGAGAGGGCCTGTTCAACCTGGCTTTAAAAGGGGAAGGCCATGTCGTTCTTGAAAGTCCGGTTCCTGCCAGCGAACTCATTCAAATCGAACTGGAAAACGATGTGGTTAAGATTGATGGTAATTATGCGATCGCCTGGTCCGATTCTCTTAATTTCACCGTTCAAAAAGCAGGTAAAAGTTTTGTAGGTTCTGTGGCCGGTGGTGAAGGATTAGTAAATGTTTTTGAAGGAACAGGAAAGATCCTACTTGCTCCGGTAATATAAATTTAAAAAGCCGTCAATTTAAGATTCAATTGACGGCTCAGTTTTTTATATTTAGCTATAATCGTATTTTAGTGCTCGATTATAAATCTATTTTTTCTACTTCGATCTCTCCGGTATTTTCATCGATCAATAAAACGGCCATCGAAGAAGGTCTTCCAAAACGCCTGGGTCCGGCACTTCCTGGATTTAACCATAATTGACCATCTTTTTCTTCTTCGTTGTAAATGTGTGAATGTCCGTAGAGGACAATATCTGCTTTCCTTGATTGATCAGAAGCTTTCTTTCTATCGTGGACCATATATAATTTTTTACCAAATAATTCGAAAGTTAGCTCCTCAGGCAGTTCTTCTAGTGTCCGGTCACAATTGCCTCGGACTACAATTAATTTTCCTAGTGAGTTAAGTTTTTCAAGCGTTTTCTGATTAACAACGTCTCCGGCGTGGAGGATAACTTCGGCTTCTTTAAGTTCTTTTTCTACTTCAGGACGGATCATACCGTGCGTATCAGAAAGAACTACAATCCTATGTTTTGACATAATCGTATCTTAAACAAAAAATAATTCGTTTTAAAGCTTAAGATCAAGAAAAGAAAAAAAGCAGATACTTTTGGATAAGATGCTAATGAGTTAGATTTTTAATTATTGAAGAGGAAAGAAAAAGGACCGGGAAGTTTCCGGTCCGAAAAGTTAAGTTTGATCTTAAATTTTAACTGCTAGGGATGCCGCTTGTTCACAACCGTCAGTTTTATCAATATCTCTAATTTTTAATACTCCAGGTATTAAAACTTTACCGGTCATTTCCCATTTGTTTAATTTACACATTCTCTCAATGGGAATTCTAACGCCGTCTATGACCGTTGGATCTTCTTCTTCACAACAGGTAATCAAAAAACATTTTTTTCCTTCGATATTTTTTTCACCTACAACAAACGAAAATATACGGTCAATTACGTTTTTTATTTGGCCGGGCATGGAATACCAGTATACCGGCATCGTAAACACGATAACGTCGGATTTAAGTATTTCCGGTGCAATCAAGTTAAAATCATCATCGTAAGTACAAGCTTTACCGGTTGAAAAACAAGTTTCGCAATCCATACATCCTTTTACATTTTTAAAAGCAGAATCAAACCGAACAACATTATGGCCTTTTTCCTTTGCTGCATCAATAAAAGCGTCTGTCATCGCAAAGCTATTTCCGTTTTTGCGGGGGCTGCCAGTTATAACAACAATGTTTTTGGGCATAAAAACTACTTATTTTTTAATCGTATCTGAATTCTGATTATAAGCTTTGGCCACGCCTTTCCACTCGCCGTCCATTTTTAATAAAAGTAGAATATCCGTAAAATCGATTCGATCTCCCCAACCTTCTTCGAGAACGCGAACCACCGCTAAAGATTCTTCAACCAATAAAACATCGATAAAGGCTTTAAAATTTTCACCGCCAGAGACCGTATCGACGTTATCATAAAATTGTTCGATTGAACCGTGTTCCAATTCACCATCTAGATATCCAAATAAAACCGCTTCATCGATAAAAAGCTCTTTAGCATAACTGCTATTACCTTCAGCGACGCTTTGAACAAATTTCATCGCGGCTTTTTCTACTTCTTCGTATTCTTTGATTTTATCTCTCATCTTATCTCCTTAAATTTATAAGCATATTTTCAAAAAATATAATGAAGGGGTTGATTTTTATTGAAAATACGCTTTTGATAAGATAAATTTATTTTCAAATGAAAATAATTACAAGTACGCACATTAAAGTGCGGTACTAACATTAAAGTAAAATACTCACTTTAAGGAGAGTTTATGGATAATCGATGCATTTCAGAAGAATCTTTATGTACAACAGGATTTAGCTACACGTTATCGTTGATCAACGGAAAAT
Organism: uncultured Eubacteriaceae bacterium; assembly: GCA_947630385.1. Classification (GTDB taxonomy): domain Bacteria; phylum Bacillota; class Clostridia; order Eubacteriales; family Eubacteriaceae; genus CANRHG01. Next base: position 605 of record CANRHG010000038.1, on the reverse strand, counting down.
ATAAAATGACAATTTTATATACGTTAATGGAGTTTGGCGTGGTGCGATTTAATGAAATGAAACGTTATATTGACGGAATTTCATATAAAACTTTGAGCTCGACTTTAAAACAATTGGAAGCGGATAAATTGATTCACCGGGAAGAATATCCTCAAATTCCACCGAAAGTGGAATATAGTTTAACGGATCGTGGAAAATCACTTATTCCCATTCTTGATAGTATGTGTGAGTGGGGAGAGGAACATCGAGAGGATTAATTTTTTAAAGCTTTCTCAGGCAATTGTTCTTAATTTACAATTGCCTGAGAAAAATAAGAATCAGTCGAAAATTTTGATCCCAAAATACTGAGCCCAACCGGTCAAATGCAGCAATATGGGAGCAGGAATAAAATTAACTTTTTTTCCTGAAGATAATTCTCTTATTCCGAAATCTACTGATCGTTTGGTCACGAGAAAGGTTTCCGCTTTAAAAACTTTATAAAAACTTTTGGCGCGGAAACCCATTTCCTTCAGGTGATGGGATGAGTGCCATCCTCCTTTTGAAAAAATTAAATATTTCTCTTACAATAAACCGTTGGGAAAACCGTTGGGCACGGGATATTCCGT
>CANRHG010000037.1 GCA_947630385.1 uncultured Eubacteriaceae bacterium | reverse complement strand
CGCGCGTTCAATCACAATACCGATACAGCAGCTTTCCATAAAAGCGCGCAAGCGCAGTTCAACTAAATAACTAGAATATAGGAAATAAAAGTGAAAGTAAGAACAAGCGTTAAAAAATTCTGGCACAGGCTTTCTATTTCTCTATTATCTCTGTGCCTTATTTTCTCTATTTTATCTACTTCGGGTCTGACGGCCATCGTTTACGCTGCTGGAGAAGAAATAAACAATCCAACGCAAAATATTGTAGAAGATAGCCGAATTGCAGATCCTGATACTTCAGACGATTATTTAAATAAGCTTTTATCTAAAGACTGGGGATCCCGTTACGCTGGACGTGTCTGGACTGATAAAAGCGTCTTTGCGAATTACACTGATAGTACAAAATATAACGGAACTAACACATTTCCCTTTGGCCAAGAAACTAGTGACAATAAAACTAGCCAAACGGGGCGGAATAAAGTGACTTTGGATATGGCTACTGATGGCTATGATGGGGATGTCACATTTGGCTCCGACTTTTTGCATGAATATTCAGCTCTTGCTTCAAGTCAGGTTGTAAATGAGTATCCACCAAGTCCGATTGATCTTGTCATCGTTTTTGATATGTCCGGATCAATGGGACAAGATACCAGATATGAAATTGATACTGGGAACAATGGCTATGTAGCTCATAAAGAAGATGAGAGTTGGCCGGAGGGAGGGGTTCCAATGGCCGATCGTATCGCTAATTCGCGTGTTCAAGCTACTCTGAAGGCTATTAATGAAACTATTGATGGACTAATGAAGCAAAACCAGCAAAATAGAGTCGCGGTTGTTGGTTACGGTGCTAATGCTGCAGTTATTATGCCATTAGCTCATTACCGTCATAAAGAAGGACAAGGAAAAGCAGTCGATTATTTATCAGTTGGCGGTATGGAAACTTTATATAATCCTAGTGACTTAGTGTATAAAACAGGATCTGAGGCAAAAGATGGGGACGGTTGGTATTGGCAAAATAATCGTGATACTTGCTATACGGTAGTATTAAATGAGGGTAACGAATTTAATACATACACAGGTCCTCTTAAAGATACGGAAAATCCGAATAATATATGGAATGAAGTTAAAGAATATACTGTTAGTAATAATGTTCTTAATAATAATGGAGATCCAGTTAAAGCATTTCCTGGTGTGGAATCACAAAATTCGAAAACTTTAAAAGAAGCTGGTGATGATTTTGGAGCTCTAAGTCAGACTGTTTATAAAGAAGCTCAGAGTAATCCTAATTATGTACCGGGTTCAACGAATGTAAATACCCAACTTAAAGATTCTCTAAAAAATACAAAAGGATTAAAAGCTGACGATTATGTAGGTTATTTTACAAATACTCAGGGGGGAATCTATCTCGCTTATAAACAATTAGCGGATTCTGGAGCAACCACATATTCCGAAACATTAACGAATGGTCAAATTTCTAATGTAGCTCGCATTCCTGCGGCTATTATTATGTCTGATGGCGGCGCTAATTTTGCTTTTAATGAAATGGGTGACGGTCATAATCCTTTAACTGTGACTCAATGGAATGCCCGCTATGGTAACTTCTTGAAGACTGGCGAAACTTTTCCCTACGTTGATTATACTTGGAATAACGTAGTTTCTTGGAATTACGCTCAGGTAAGTGCTACCGGTAATAAAGTTTCATTTAAATGTAAAGTGAAAGCTGATGCTGATCTTTCAAATGAAATAAAGATAAAAGCGTTTTATAAAAATAAGGAAGGAGGAATTACTTCAGTTGAGTTGAGACCAGTTGAAACAGTACAAGCTGGAAGTGAGATAACCTTTAATATAAGTTGCGATTCAATTCCTGAAGTTCCTAAAGACCCTGAGAATTTTTATGAAATTGTAGTACCCCTAGATGAAAGATTAGAGTTAGAGTCAGAAAATAGTAGTTACTTTAAAATGGAACAAAAACTCCCAGACGAATTTGGGCCTGGATCCTGGTACATGAACGATAATTCTTGGGGAGGGAGTGATCTTGAAAACGTTGGTCATGATCTGGATTTAGCACATCGTGTTGGATCAAGTCCAGAGTTTCCTTCAGGCAATATCGGTGATGAATGGTATAGAGTATTTCTACCTGGAAATAGTACTCTTGATCATGGAGAAGGGAAAGGTAGTTGGAATGGGTTACATGGAATATATAACATTGGAGCAGACTACTTCCAGGATGGAACTTTAACAACCCAACCTGCGTGGAATCATGCTGGTGTCTTATACAATAGTGATAACGATTTAGCAGGAACAAATAGTGCTGTATTAGAGGTCTTATTTACTGCTTCCTTTATGAATCAAGTAGTAAAGGAACATTACGAAGATGGTTGGAAAGAAGACAATGTAACAGAAGAAAGTAAAACTCCGCTTACTACATATACAATGAATGTAGATACAGTTCACGTTCCTCAGTGGGGACGATGGCGTTTATTTCCTTCTTTAGATCCTAAGGATTATCCACTTGGAAATATAAATAGTACAGATCCAGAAAAAAAAGATTGGTCCGATGATTCAGAATTATTAGGAGAGAATTATAAAGATAAAAATACTGATTTTGGGGAAGTGGGTCAAAGATATCACGATACAATATTTGACCAACTAAAACAAGCCTGGGATAAATGGGAAAATGGCGAGGATTGTGATGCCGGAGTAGTAATAGGCACTAGAATCAATATGAAAAAGTTTGCCTCGGGTGATTTTGTTTATAAGGCTGGCGGACTTAATGATCCACATGATGTTCATATAAGTAATCAGGATGTAGTAGATAATATAACTTACAACGACCGTTTCTTTGATGTAGAATCGACTAATTTAAGTAATGTTTTTGATGAAATTTTGTCATTAATTATAGGTAAAGTTTTTATCCCTGTTTCGGGGGATAATGATGCTGGTGTCGGCGATTCCATCACTTATCAAGATCCAATCGGCGAGTATATGGAAGTTAAGAATCGAGAGATTAAAACTAAGCCTTACCATACAGAAGAAGATCCAGATTGGACTCCGGATAAATCAACTTTAACAACTTATGATATGGCTTGCCTTCTTTTTGGTGAAATGCATGGACTTACCCGCGCTGGAGTCTATGACTATAAATGGAATGATGGATGGATGAAGGTTAATGATCCAGAAGATATAGGAGAGCAGCCTTTTAAAGAAGGTTGGTATTACGGAGATCCAGTTAATGGAAATTATGATCAAGTAGTTTCTGGTGGTACTGGAGTGGTGCCAGTTCCATCAGGAGGTGCTGAAGATAAAGATGGTAAGCCTTTTGGGCAATATAATAAACCAGAAGAAGCTTGGGAAGATGGTTGGGTTTATCGTTTGAGTTTCGGTCATTTAACGGAATTTGTCCCGATTGTTGATGCTCCAGAAAGCGGTTTACCTAAAGATTTATCTGAACAAATAAGAAATACAAAATATACGGTTTATAAATTTGCTTGTACGGAAGATGAACAAAACAAGTTAAGGCGTAATCCTGTTTATGGTTTCGTTCCCCAAGATGTAAAAGATAAGTGGGAAACCGCAAAAGAAGAAAATGAGGGTAATTATCCTGCGGGAAGTGAAGTATATAGTGATTGTCTTGGTGTTTACCGTCTTTCTGACATTCGTGTTTGGCAAGAGCATACTGGAGACTATGTCGACACGGATGGTGCTATGACTCCTGAAGAGAGACCGGGTTATGATGATTCAGTTTACGTCAATATCCCGGCTCCAGCTGTTCCAACCCAATTAGCTGAAATTACTCTTGGTCCAGATGGACCACTTTCTTATAAAGATAATATCGACAATAAAATTCAGTCAACGCCGTTTCGTCTATTTTATGCTGTAGGTCTTCAAGAAGAATTGATAGAACGAGATGAAGAAGGTACCCAGACTGGGTTTAACATAGCCGCACTTTCTAGCGAATATTTAAGTAGTCATACTAATAAAGATAATACTATTTGGTTTATATCAAATTACTACAGTAATACTCCGTATACAGGCTACGATACGGATGAAGGAAACAGCTACCGGACCCGAGGAGACCCGACTGTAAGTTTCTCTCCTAGTGTAGATAATAGATACTACTTATTCCAAAAGCCGCTGCCTCTTTACGCACATGCCTATCGAATAGGTGAAGGTGGGTCGTTAAAACCAGTTGATAATTTAAATGGTCAATGGAACGTAGATAAAGAAGGTGGAAATGGAGCCGAAGCCAATAAATGGGAAGATTATAACGGTCAGCAAGAGGCCGGAACTTGGATAGGTGGTGAGTTCATCGGTTGCTATAAAGATGAAGCAGATTTTAGTAGAGCGAAACTAAATAATGTTGCAAATGGAAGAATTACTGACTCCAAAGGTCATTCCTATCCTTATGCGAACGATGGAAAAGATTGTATTATCGTTTTTGAAAAAGATCAATTGGATAAAGTAGAGGGAGAAGGTGTTTTTTCATCTAACGATTATTATTTCTTAGCCATTGAGTATTATCAACCAATAGGTGACCAAGGTGTAGATATAAACGGTGACCTGGTACCAGGCTCATTTCAAGCTAAAGATGTTACATGGTTGGTAGCCCGTAAAGGATCAGAATTTGGATCCGGTCTTAATTCTGATAACATTGGCAATGGGGATATGTTATGTTGGACGGACATTAATGGGAATTTACCGCAAAATGTAGAGATCAAATATAACTCTCGTAGTTCGACCGGAGATAATACACGAGGCGAACCGACTTTAAAAAAACTAACAACAAAAAATAAAAGTGAGTTAATAGATTATCTAACAAATAATTGTTGGATTAATGGTAAAGATTATTCTTCGGTTATCAGTGATGAAGCCGATTATTGGTTAGGTATTCAAGAGAAGTTAGCCGATCTCATTCAACAAATTACTGACGCTGATGATCAACAGGCTAAATTTAACGAATTGTTTGACTGGTCAATAGCGGCTAAAAAAGGTGGTATTCGTGCCGGAAACATGCGTCAGAATATCCGCTCTAAAGGAGAGCAGGATGACGATGAGTTTTTCTCTAATAACGTAACCGAAACGGCGAATAACTATTACATTCCAACTCTTTCTAATAATTCTGGTAGTGGGGATAATCTAATCATTGATAATTACTTAGGTAATAATGGGAAATTAGCTATAGCCAATCAAAACTTAATTGCTACAAAAACGCTGATTCCACCGGAAAATTTCAAACTAACAGAGGAGCAGGAAAAAAAAGAGTTCAACTATCAGGTTTATCTAAGAGGCGTCACGGGAAAGAGATCGGTACAACGAGTGGCTTATAACCCTCTTTCAGGTACTTGGCAGAAAAAACTTTCCTCAATCGACGTTCTAACGGATAATTCCTCTCTACTCGTTGATAACAACGGGAAGCGTGCCTTGTTTGCTATATCTGAGGAAGGGGATACTGGTGGTGAAATTAAAGCCGATAATGTAAGACAAGTCGTTTTAGGTAGTGACGGAGAGACTTATTATTATGCCGATCAAGATGGAAACATAATTGAGAGTGACGGAAATAAGTTTAATAGAACCACGGATCAACTCTTTTATCTTTATTTAAAAAACGATAAAGGAGAGGATACCGGCGAATTTTCGCGACGGCTCTTTGGTTCGACTTATGAAAGCGGAACAACGGATATTGAAAACTGTGGAATTACGGCTTATTATCCTGAAGACAAAAAAGAAGAGTATCAAGATTATCACAATGAGGGAACTAGACAATTGTTAGAAGAAGAAGTTCTACCTAATCACCCGGCTGGAACAAGGGAATATTGGGCAGATGACGCAGAATTAATTCCGATTAAAGAAGTCCAAGACGTAGAAACTATTGAAGGCGATGTTTCATCTGAAGATAATCCTGTAATTTCGCTTCTTGCGATACAAGCAGAAACCGGAAATCGTTGGGATCATGCCTCATCTCATGGAGATGGTCATAAACAATTAGATTCGTTTACTTTTGTTACTGTTAAACCAAATGAAAATCCAAACAGTTTAGAATCTACGGTTATATCTCCGTTTAAAACACGAACGGAATATATGACAACCGATCTATATTTTGGCTATAAAGTTGCAGAAGACGGAAGTCAAGGAGAGGCTTTAAGCGCGACTGATCTTTACGATTCTAGTGTTCCTAATGGCTGGTACCCTCCTATAACTTCGACTTATATAAGTAGAAATACAGCGGAATTCACTTTAAAGACCGGGGAAGGTTTACTATTTAGTGGACTTACTGCTGGGTCATCAGAGCGTAAAGAATTTTATCGTTTTACGGAAAAATTAAGTAGATCTGATTTAGAGTCAGGTTATATCTTGAAAGATACTCAGCAAATCACCTACTTAGATGATGAGGGAACAACAAAAACTGCTAGCGATTATACGGAAAATGGGATTTATTCGGTTAGCGGTGACGTAAACAACCAATTTGCCGAACTAAATCATTATACGAATACATTCGTTCCAGTTGATTTGGCAATTAAAAAAGAACTTGATAATGAAGAGGGAACTGAAATTACTGAAGAGGATAAAAATCAGAGCTTTGATTTTACTCTAACACTCACTCCAGAAAGTGACCCTGAGATTGAAAGTGATTTTAGCGAAGTTAATTATTATATTGTAGGTCCTGGGGAAGAAGAAAGAAAAGAAGGAACCTTACCGGTATTTAAAGAAGCAGAAGATAATAAGGCTGATGAGAATGGAGTTACAGCTACCGAAAAAAATAAATGGAGTTTCAGATTAAAAGGAGGTCAACAGTTTCAAATAAAAGGTCTTTCACCCGAGACTTCGTATAAATTTGAAGCTAGTGAGAAACTCCCAACAGGTTATGATGTTGATATAACTGGTGAGGAGGTTAATAAAGAGAACTATTCAGCCTCCGGAACTTTAAATGTCGGAGAGAGTGGAACTTTTAAAGAAGTCACTTTCAAAAACATAAAACAGCCTCCAAAACCGGTTCCAGTTAGTTTAAATTTGGCAAAGAATTTAAATAAGGAAGCTTCGGATGCTGCTAAAGGTGAATATTCCTTCTATATTAAACCAGACGAAAAGAATCCTGCCGAAGATCCAATATCGACTGTTAAAAGTGACGACGGAACTTGGAATTCGGATAGTAAGGTTCTAATTGTTAAAAATAGCGAATTTTCAGAGGATTCTCCTTATTCCGCAACAGCGAAAATTTTTAATAATCTTGAATTTACTAAGGCAGGAACTTACGTTTACACAGTCACGGAAGAAGTAAGTAAGATTCCAGGAGTTAGTTCAGACGGTTCTAATTTTACAGTTAAGATTGAAGTCGAAGAAAAATATGATGGTGAAATTTATACGGGTCAATTAGAAGCAAAAGTTTACGTTGATGGCGAACTTGTAGTAGGGCCTGAAACAGATAGTGGTATTTCTTTCACCAACAATTATGAAGAAGGTAAGATCAGTGTTCCTTTAAGAGCCCTAAAAAGTTACAACGGAGACTTAAGTAAAGACGAATTTTCTTTTGAATTAACTGGAGTTAGCTTTGAACCAGAAAACGTCGAAAGTGAGCCTGGAGGCTTGGTACCACCACCTGAAGAAGGACCGGGGGTTTTCGACGAATCATATGGAGGCGAACAAACTGGAGATACAACTGAGGATACCAATAAAGACGACTTAGAGGATATCGATACTCCGACGAAACCGGAAGATTCAGAAGATGATGATAAAGTCGATCAGGAGACTCAAGATCCTGGAGATTCGGAAGAAAAAGATAACGATTCAAATGTTTCTGAAGACGGCTCTACACAAAATCCAGCTAATGAAGATGTTCAGAGTCCTGAAGAAGAAACTATTGATGAATTTAAAGTTCTCGCTTTAAATACAAACTTAAAAGTAGGATATATTCCACTTACGATTCAGGAAAGATTAAGAGGAGCCATTAATCCTTTAGGAATTGATGAAGTCTTTACAGATGATGAAAATTCTGTCGTAGATAATAATACGGAAATAGCTGAGACCGATTCAGATGAAGGCGGAGGAGAAACGGTTCAAGAAGGTTCTGAAGAAGGTGAAAACAGTAATATTGCAGACGAAAATGATTCAGATGTTGTTAAACCTTCAGACGGATCGGACGAAACGCAAGAAAATCCTAATAAGGATTCAGATGAATCGGTTACGGACGATAGTAAACCAGAAGAAGATGGTAAGCCATCTAACGAAGTTACTGATCCCGGAACTCCAGAAGAACCTGGCGATAGCGATAATGATTATAAAGATAATCCAGTTCAGGACGAAGAACAGCCGTCAGACGATCCAACGATCCCGGAAGAAGATTCCGGAATAACCGACGGGGATTCAGAAACTGATGAGCTTCCGCCTATGCCAGATGGGACGGAAATCGGACATACTTGTAAAGCTCAAAGTTCTCCCAATGGAACGGTTTCTTTTGGTTCAATTACTTTTACGGAAGCTGGAACTTATACCTATCAGATAAAAGAAGAAATTCCAGATGAAACTAAGGCTATAACGTACGATAAAACGCTTTACAAAGTAACGATTGAGATTAAAGCTAAAGATGGGGATTTATACGTTGAAAGTATAACGTATCAGAAATCGACAGATAATGGTGAAAGTTGGGAGTCTTGTTCTGATATATCCGATAGCGGACCAGTTTTTGTAAATAAGAAGAAAACTGGAGATCTGAAAATTACTAAAATAGTTCAGGACGAGGAAAGCGCTGATGAAAGTGGTCCTTTTAACTTTACCGTTGTATTTGAGCCAAAAGACGATTTAGAAAGCGTTAAAATTTTCAAAGGCGAGGAACCTTATTTTGAATCTACAATTCAAAATGGAGAAATAACTTTCGATTTAAATCATAATGAATCCCTTAGATTTGAAGGTCTTCCTGTTGGAACAACCTATACCGTTAAAGAAACAGATTCAGATGACTATATAGCTAATTATGATGGAGACGGAAAGAAAACTGAGTCAGGTTTCACTGGAACGATTGAAGAAACTATTGAATCTGAAATAAATGCTGTCACGGTCACGAATACTAAGCCTGAACCAGATAAAGGAAATTTACAGATTACTAAATCCGTTTCGGGTAATGGAGCCGATTATGAAAAAGAATTTAACTTTACCGTTACTTTTGAACCGGATGGAGAACTAGGCGACGTTAAAATTACTAAAAATGGACAAAGTACCGATTTAGAAATTGTAGATGGAGAACTTTCGTTTAAGCTTAAAAACGGTGAGTCTCTCGAAATCACAGACCTTCCAGCCGGAACGAAATACACCGTAACGGAAAAGGAGGCAAATCAGGACGGTTATACAACTACTCCGAGTGGAAATTCTGGAACAATTCCGGAAAACGATACGGCTTATGTTGAATTTAAAAACCATAAAGATGGACCTGGAACCGGAAATTTGATCGTTACAAAAGCGGTTGAGGGAAATAATATTAATACAGAAGAAAGCTTCGATTTTGAAATTACTTTCAAACCTTCAACTGGTTTAGATAAAGTAACGATTACTAAACAAGGGGATGAGACCGAGAATTTAGAGATTAAAGATGGAAAACTGAATTTTACTCTAAAACATGGGGAATCCTTACAAATCACGGGTATACCAGCTGGAACATCTTATACTGTAACGGAAACAGACAGTAGAGGATATACGGTTTCTTCGGAGGGTAGTAGTGGAACTATAACAGGAGGTGAAACGTCTTCTGCTGAATTTGTCAATACTAAAAATAAAGGCAAGCCACACGTGGTTATTCAGCTTGAGCATAAAGACGGAAATTATGCGCAAAATCAGTTTAGACTGCATGATCTCGATAAAACAAATAATAAACGAGTAACGTATCAGATTAGAGTAAAAAACAACGGTCAGGTTACAGCTACAGGAGTTAGAGTCTATAGTGAAATTCCAGAGCTTCTCGACTTAGATATAACGAGTACAAAAGGAACGATTAGTAAAAAGGGTACGACCGGAACATTACATCCAGCTGAAGTTATAGACGAGCCGGCTAAGGCAAACGAAGACTACGAAGCTAAAGCTCTTGGAGATGTAATCCTCAATCCAATAAAACCGGATATGTCGTATGTTTATAGTGATCCCTTTAGCCTCGAACCTAACGATGTAGCAACTTTTACGTATGCGGCAGATGTCGACGATAGCGCAGAACCAGGAACGTACTGGGTGGCCCACGCTTATATGACCTACAACGAGCTCGCTCAAGAAGGTCACCCGCCAGGAGTATGGAATTGTCCTTATACTGGTGGCGGTGATGAATATCTTTACGCTGACGGAAGCAAGGCCGACAAAGAAGGTTATTATTGCGAAAACGTCCATTTTGAAAATACTCATTACGATTATTCGGGAGCAAAACAACTTTTCCATAGCAGAGAAGAAGATAATCCACATAATTATGGTATTTTTAAGATCTCAAACGACGTAGCCGAACGTATCGTAGCCGGAGGTTTACAAGTCTCCAAGACGGTCGAAGGAACCGGAGGAGATAAAACTAAAGAATTCCACTTTAAAGTAACGCTTGATAAAAATATTTCCGGTAAATACGGCGAAATGACCTTCGAAAACGGTGTAGCTGAATTTACCCTTAAAGACGGACAGACGAAGACCGCAACGAACCTTCCTGAAGGAACGCATTATACGGTCGAGGAACTCGAGGCTGATCAAGGTGGATACACTACAGATGTTGTCGGTGGAGATGGAGAGATCGTAGAGACCGGAACGGTCCACGCCGACTTTACGAATACGAAAGACGACGAAGATCAGCACAAGACCGAGCTAACACCGGGAGACGGCGAACACGTCAAAGTCGGAGACGAGATCACCTACGCCATCGATTACTTTAACGATTCAGACGAGGAAACGGACGTCGAGATCGTCGACCCGCTGGATGTTGGTTTAGACTTTGTGGATGCTTCCGACGGTGGAGAGTATAAAGAAGGTGACTTGCCTAACGGTGTAAATGACCCCGATTATGATTTCAACGGCTACGTACAGTGGACAATACCGGGTGTACAACCGCACTCCGGAGGAACGGTTACTTTAACGGTCAGGGTCAATGAAAACGCGCTTGAAGCTGAGGACAATAAAGTAAAAGATATCGCCTCGGTCAAATTCGACAATACCTGGCACGAGACCGAAGAACCGGAAAATCCGCTCTACGATACCGAGCTTTCCGTGACGAAGACCGTCCGAGGTAACGGAGACAAGACAAAAGAATTTAGCTTTAGAGTAACACTCGATGATACCAGCATAAACGGGACTTACGGCGATATGACCTTCGAAAATGGTGTAGCAGAATTCACCCTAAAAGACGGACAGACACTGACCGCTACAGGCCTTCCTGAAGATATTCATTATACGGTCGAAGAACTTGACGCGAATACGGACGATTACATAACGGAATCTTCCGGTGAAGAAGGCGATCTCGTCGTAGGCGAGCCTTCGCAAGCTCAGTTCATCAATAACATCCCGGATGGGGAGCCGCACAAATATGAAACGGATCCTGGAGATGGGGTAGGCGTAAAAGTAGGCGATTATATTACCTATGAGATCGAATACTTCAACGATACGGATACGGATTCGAACGTTACGATCGTCGACCCGCTTGACATCGGTTCGGACTTTATAAGCGCAACCGACGGCGGAACCTACCACAGTGAAAATCTGCCCGAAGGTGTACAGGCTCCGGACTATGCCTATCACGGTTACATCCAGTGGGAAATCCCGAACGTTCCGGCAGGGACCGGAGGAACGGTAAAACTTACGATCCAGGTCAGTAAAAACGCGCTCGAAGCCGATATCGTAAAAGATATCGCTTCGGTCAAAGTCGGAAACGGTCCCTGGAAACAAACCGAAGAGCCGAAAAATCCGCTCGAAGACACCGAACTCACCGTAACGAAGACCGTTACGGGCGAAGGCGCGGACCCGGATAAAGAATTCCATTTTACGGTAACGCTCGACGACGCCGATATTTCCGGAACCTACGGCGATATGACCTTCGTCGACGGAGTGGCTGAGTTTACCTTAAAGGGCGGCAAGTCGAAGACCGCGACGGGTCTGCCTGAAGGTACGCATTATACGGTCGAAGAACTGGAGGCTAACCAAGATGGCTACAAGACCGAGTCTTCCGGTGAGACGGGAGATCTCGTAATCGGTAGTCCTTCTCATGCGGACTTTATCAACGACAAACCCGATGAAGAACCGCATAAGACGGAACTTACCCCGGGCGACGGCGAGCTCGTAAAAGTGGGCGATACGATCACTTATGAGATCACCTACTTTAACGACACGGATGTAGACGGGGACGTTACAATAGTCGACCCGCTAGATGTGGGTCTTGACTTCGTAGAAGCTTCCGACGGTGGAACCTATCACAGCGAAGCTCTACCGGGCGGAGTAAATAACCCAGACTACAACTACCACGGCTTTGTACAGTGGGTGATCCCCGACGTTCCGGCACACACCGGTGGGACCGTGACCCTTACGGTCACAGTCAACGAGACCGCGCTTGAAGCCGATATCGTAAAAGATATCGCCTCGGTCAAAGTGGACAACGGACCCTGGAAAGAAACCGAAGAGCCGGAAAATCCGCTCGAAGAAACCGAACTCACGGTCATCAAGACGGTCACGGGAAGTGGCGATAGAAACAAAGACTTCCACTTTAAGGTCACGCTCGATGATCCGACGATAAACGGCGTCTACGGCGATATGACCTTCCGTTACGGTGTAGCTGAGTTTACTCTAAAGAGTGGACAGTCGAAGACCGCGACGGGCCTACCCGAAGGGACGCACTATACGGTCGAAGAACTCGAGGCGAACCAGGACGGTTATACGACGAGTTCGAGCGGTGAGACGGGTGAACTGGTAATTGGTCATCCTTCTATAGCGGAATTTGTCAACGATAAGCCTACTAACGGGCCGCATAAG
>CANRHG010000036.1 GCA_947630385.1 uncultured Eubacteriaceae bacterium | reverse complement strand
TGGGTCTATCCTCGATTTCGGACTGCCGTAGACTTGCTCAAGCAAGTTGCAATACACTAACATTAGATCCTTCGTATCTGTCGATACTACTACGATCTCAGCTGACTCCTGAGGATAGGCTTTATATCGCACGCAAGATTGCGCTCCTCAGGTCTCCCGGGGTAAGATACTGATCTTTCACCGCACAACCTCCAGATTTACCGTTTTGGGTTTTACGTCTGCCTTGGACTTCGGTTTGTCATGCAACCTCATCCCCCATTTGGCCTCGTATCTGGTTTCTGTTCGTAGGCTCGTCGGTTTTGCTATCCACTTCCTTCACTTGGACGTCGCCGTCTTCCGCTTGTGGTCCGCTACACTTTAGACAGATTCCCGTGACTGGACTTTCACCAGCAAGATCAGTGCCATGCCCGGCACACATGACAATCGCCATCAGGACCTGTTTTCGGTCGTGATGGCGATTTTATTTTAAATATGATCGGTCCCGTACAGGGACTTCCAGTCGTTACTAAAGTCCGAAACGGCCGCCAAAACGTTGGGTTCTTGAACGATTTTCTTTAGCAGCTCCGGGCTTACCGTAACGGCCTGAGCTCCGGAGACGATGGCTTCTTTGATCTGCTCGAGGTTTTTAAAGCTCGCGGCAACGATTTGAGTGTCCCGGTTTCCAATCTGCACACTTAAGTCATAAATCAAATCAAACGGATCTCCTCCCAGATTCTGGATCCGGTTGACGTACGGGGCGATATAATCGGCTCTGGCTTCAAGCGCAAGACAGGCCTGAAGGAAAGTGTAGATCGCCGTTGCCGTAATGTTGTAACCTTCTTCTTTTAAGATCCTGATCGCCCTTAAACCTTCGTAATCCGCCGGAACTTTGATGTATACGGACTTTCCCAGCTCGTCGGTTATCTTTTTCGCGTCTTTTAAGATCTGATCGCTCGTATTGCCAATGACCTGAACGTGAAGGCTGCGCTCGGGACCAAGGGTATCCTGTATTTCTTTTAAATGCGCAAACAAATCTTTAGGCGCAGTCTTTTTTACGATCGAAGGATTGCTGGTAACGCCCGAAATCGGGTAATGATCGACGATATCTCTTATTTCATCTAAGTCGATGCTATCGATGATAAATTTCACAGGGTTTGTTCCGTCCTTTCAATGATATCGTCCTGCGTGGCTTTTGACAGGGAATTAAAGAAAGCCGAATAACCCGCCACACGGACGATCAAATCGCGATGTTTTTCCGGATGTTTTTGCGCGTCGAGAAGCGTCTCTCTATCGACGACGTTGTACTGAACGTGATAACCTCCAAGGCGGTTAAAGAAGGTACGAATGAGCATTTCCAGTTTTAGCCGGTTTTCCGGCGTGGATAAAAGCGCCGGCGTAACTTTCTGGTTGAGTAGAACCCCTCCGGTGATTTCCGGCGTGTTTAGTTTGGAGACCGACTTGAATACGGCCGTCGGACCGTTTTGGTCCATCGCGTGTGACGGCGAGCAGCCTTCAGCTAGCGGCGTATGAGCTTTTCGTCCGTCCGGCGTGGCTAAGGTTCCTTTCCCCTGGCCGACGTTGGCTGAAATCGAAGACGTACCGGCGTAGCGGGTCCCTCCGATCGGACCTCTCCCATAACGCGTGTTCGGGTATTTTTCCACTTCGTCGATATAGCTTTCGTAAGCGTCCACGACGAGTTGGTCGACGTAATCGTCGTCGTTGCCGTATTTCGGAGCTTCGTTGATGAGCAGTTCCTGGATGCGCTTACCTTCTTCACCTTCAAAGTCGTTTTTAAGAGCTTTTATTAATTCTTCTTTCCCGATCCGTTTTTCTTCAAAGACGAGCTTTTTGATCGCAGCCAGTGAATCGGCGAGATTGGCGATTCCCACCTGAAGACCCGAAACAAAGTCGTAAACCGCCCCGCCTTCTTTGATCGTCTTTCCTCTTGCGATACAGTCTTCGGTCAACGTACTGCAAAGAATGTCCGGAACGTCGTTTTCGAGCACGAGGTCGCAGGCGTTTTCTATGATGACGGACTGACGGGTAAATTCACGGATGACTTTATCCCACTGCTCGCTTAATTCTTCGTAGCTTTCAATTTCTTCAAACGGTTTTATCCCGTCGATCAGTTTGATTCCCGACTCCGGATCGATTCCACCGTTTAAGACGATCAGTAAGGTCTTCGGGAAATTGATAAAGGACATACCCGTACAGCGGTAGCCCCATTTTCCCGGAACGGCCGTTTCAACGCAGCCGATGGCACTGTAATTGTACGCGTCTTCTTCCTTTACGCCTTTTGCGATAAACGAAGGTATAATGATCTCGTCGCTGTTAAAGGCCGGCATACCAAACCCGAGACGGACGACTTCGATGGCTTCGTCCATGAACTCTTTCGGCAGGTCTTTGTGATAGCGTACGGTAAGGTTGGGCTGTGGGAGTCTTGTTCTTGCGACGGATTTTAGGATCAAATAACTGAGTTTGTTGACGGCGTCTTTCTTATCCGGCGTCTGCCCTCCGACCGTGACGTTTTGGTAGAGGGGTGATCCGGCCGAAAACTGCGTATGGGACCAACTTCGGACTTTGTTGATCGTAAACGTCTTGAGCCATAGGTTGGTCAAAAGTTCCGTCGCTTCTTCTTCGGTGATTTTCCCTTCCGCCAGATCTTTTTCTAAAAATTCGTTTAGGTACTGGTCCATACGGCCGTAGGAAAGGGAATGTCCGTTGGACTCGATCTGTAAAATCAGGTGAATAAACCAGATCGACTGCAGCGCTTCGTAAAAACTTGAAGCGGGTTCGTACGGGACTTTGGCACAGATTTCCGCGATGTTTTCAAGTTCCTTTTTACGCTCCGGATCCTTCTCTTTTTGTGCCATCTCCGTCGCCAAATCGCTAAAGCGTTTGGCAAAGGCCTTGACCGCGTCGATAACGGTCAGTACCGATTCGTAAAAATGATACTTTTTAAGGTTATTAAAATCCGTAAGATCGAGAGCCTCAAGCGCTTCTTTTGTTCTACGCTCGTAATCTTTTAATCCCTTACGGATGACCTGGCCGTAGTCTACGGCGATGTGGGCGTCACCGCTTGTGATGTTTCCTTCGGCTTTGATGATACCTAGGTCGTAAAAGACCCTCGCGCTTTCGGGCATGTAAGACAGTCCCTTATCGAGGGTCGTGTTGTTTTCCCAGTACGGTGCGATCTCACGCAGCTCTTCTTTGGTCTTTTCGTCGATCGTAAAGACGTCTCCGTCGCGCTCTTCAAAAGAATCGAGTTCGTCGATGACCCAATCCATCGCGTATTCGGGAAAAATCGGAGCCGCCCGGTTTATACGGGCCTGATTTCCAACGATCAGGGTTTGGGGTTCGATAAAGATGGGCATGTTCTCGAGCACGTTTTCGAGCATTTTCGCCCGCTTTACGTCCAGCGGTTTGTCCGCGTGTTCTTTATAACTTTCGGTCGTAAGTACGGCCCGCGTCGCGTCGATGGAGGCCGGTGTATTCAGGAGTTCCTCTCTGAAATCCTCCATCCTCGGACTTAGAGATCCAAAATGTTCTTTATTTTCCATGGCGTCCTTTCATTTGAAACGTATTTATAGTTATAATAATAGTATAGCGAAAGTTTAAATGCAAATAAAAGTTATTTTTATTATTTTTTCTTTCAAACGAAACTTTTTATACTTACTCCAAAAGGCAAAACGAAAAATGACCGGAAAAATCTTTAACGTACAAAAATTTAGTATCCACGACGGTCCCGGCATCCGTACGACCGTCTTTTTTAAAGGCTGTCCTCTGGCCTGTGAGTGGTGCGCAAATCCCGAATCCCAAAATAAGGAAAACGAAATCCTGGCCGACCGTACCAAATGCGTAAAATGTAAGACCTGTAAAGCTTATGCCGAAAACTACGATGACGAGGGCTTTCCTGTCTTTGACTTCGAAAAAAACAAAGAAAACCGTGGGCTTCTTGAAATCTGTCCAAAAAAAGCCATCGCCCCCGATGGTGAAGACCGCGACATCGACGAGATCGTTGGGATCTGCCTTCAGGACAAAGACTTTTACGAAGAGTCGGGCGGAGGTGTGACGGTCTCCGGTGGGGAGGCCATGATCCAACCGGAAGCTTTAGAAGAACTGATTAAAAAATTAAAGGAAAACGGGATTAACACCGCCATTGAGACGACGGGATACGTGGAAAACGACGTTTTTAAGAAACTGGCGCCAATGTTTGATCATATCCTGTACGATATCAAACATTACAATGATGAGAGACATAGCGAAGGAACGGGCGTAACGATGGAAAAGATTCTGGAAAACCTCTCGTGGGGACTAAACGAAGGCCTTGATATCCTCGTACGCATCCCCGTGATCCCTTTCTTTAACGATAGTACCGAAGACGCCGAGGGTTTTGCAAAACTCTTTGATGAAATCGGCGTAACGCGCGTACAACTGCTTCCCTTCCACCAGTTCGGCGAGGGAAAATACGACCGACTCGGACGGAATTACAAGTACCGCAAGTACCCGAACCTGCATCCGGAAGACTTGCAAGATTTTAAAGACGTACTTATTGAAAGCGGGATCGACTGTTTTATTTAACGATTTCGACCTGGACACCGACGGCTTCGAACTCGCTTCTTTCTTTTTCCGGAACGCCTTCATCGGTGATCAGGACCGCCACGTCGCTATTTCTTAAGTGGTTAAACCGGCTGCACGTACCAAACTTGCTCGAATCGCTGAGTACGAAGGTCTTATTGGCCTGCCTCGTAAAATCGAGCACGGCCTGCGAGCGCATGTAATCGTTTCCAGTAAAGAGACCGTCTTTGTATCCGTCGATACCTACGAAGGCCTTTTGGACGTTGAAATTTTGTAGGTTTTTAGTCATCAACGGACCCACCGTGACCTGGGCAGTATTTTGGTAGTCTCCCCCTAGGAGAATTACGTTGACCGGCTCTTTATGAACGAAATCGGCGATAAAGGCCGAATTGGTCACGATCGTAACCGAAGGTTTGGTCTTAGCCAGTTCCATGGCCAAAAGGGCACAGCACGAGCCCGATTCGATTAGGACAAATTCGTCTTCATCGACAAACTCCGCCGCCCGTTTTGCGATTTTTTGTTTAATGTCGTAATTGTTGGCCAGACGAAGACGGATATCATCATTTATGTTGATTCTAGCGTAGCCGTGCTCGCGTCGAATAAGCCCGTTTTCTTCGAGATAATTTAAGTCTTTTCGAACGGTCACTTCCGACACGCCAAAGTTCTTGGCCAGTTCGCTGACCGTAGCCTCTTTTTGTTCGGTGATGCGTTTTAAGATGTCGTTTTGTCGATTGTTCATTTATACCTTTACCAGAAGATTTAAATATAGGCCACATAACAGCCTATATAAATGCGGAATTAACAATTAGAGTAATCACTATATTCAAGTTTTAGATCAGGTTCTTTAATTATATCTGAAACAGAAACCGAGAATAAAATTTTAGAGAAAATCAGCTTCCCAACGAAGAGTCGTTTTTGACGAATTTTCGAAAAACAAAATACCGTCAACCAAATCGACGGCCTCTCTAAACGGCAATTCTATGAAAAATCTATCCATATTATATTTTAATCGTAGCTGGAATCTTTAGGTTATTTTCAAGTCGATAGTTAAAGTAATCTTTTAGTTCGCCCCTTAAAATAAAATTACATCGGTTGCGGGAGCATCGATAATCCATCCGCTTCCTGCTTGAAATCAGCCGCTACGGCTGATACGATGAATTTTATAAATAGGAGATCAAACTTTTGTCTAAAAAAGACGAAATCCGTAAGATCTTGGAGGCTCTGCCTAAAGATCAGACGGAACTACAAAAGAAAATCGAAGACGATTTAAATCTTCAGGCGTGGTTTGCCGTATTTTACCATTATTTCCGGCCCGGGCTGAGTCTAGAGCAGTGTTTAAATGACGTCGAGACCTTTCTAGAAGAGGAAAAGAACCAAAAGACGAGGAAAGAGCCGGAGGTCTTTACGGCCCTACAACTAAAGACGATCCTGGCGCACATCATCAAATACACGATTCCGGTCTTTGAGAGTGAGTCGGTAGAGACGATTGTTGACTTGCTTGAAGATGAAAAAAAACCGGAGAGTTTATTTGTCGAGAATCTGTCGGAGCGCTCGGAGCGGCTGTTTCGTCCGATTTTTGTCCACGACCTGGTCTTTAAAATAAAACTTCCCGAGGGGAGCGAGTCAAAGTACGCCTATTTCATTATAGGGCTCGAGCCGCAAAGCTACAGGACGAGCTATCCGCTGGAAGTTCGGGCCATACTCTATTCGGCCGACTTGTTTCTCGGGGAAAACGAATGGTTGCTTTTAGAGAGGACCGAAGAATCCTATAAGAAAAGCGTGCCGGCTTATTGTATCTTTTTAAACATGGCTTCAAGGATAAAAGATGCTAACACGATCGACCGCTACAGCTTAAGCGCGAAGCGGGCGAAGTTAATCGACGGGAAGATGGTGGAAGAGCCCCTTGAGTCGGAGTCGCTGATCAACGCCATCATCGTGAATGTCGGAGGAGATTACGAAAATCTCCCCAAAGGAGTTTTTAATTTTGTCGGCAACCTCTTGTTTAAGCAATCGGACGAGAAAACCGAGGCTTTTTTAGAAGAATATGGAATTTCAGAAACAAAGGAGGAAAGGGAAGTGTTAATGACCGGATTTGAAAGAGCCAAATATGAAGAGGGCCTAGAAAAAGGTATAAATAAAGGTCTAGATAAAGGTAGATCTGAAACAAAAGAAGAAGACCGGGCCATTTTGATCGATTCATATCGTAGGAATGGTTTTAGTGATGAAAAAATCAATGAAGAGTTAGCGTATTATGGTTATGATTTACTCGAAGAAGAGTAATTTATTGGGGCGTAAGCCCCTTTTTCAGTCCTCGGGTTTCAATTAAAAATTTCTTTAAGTAAAATCTTAGGGCAACACCATTGTCAACTCCTAAAATTTTCCAGAAGGATTTTTAATTTTTTTGGTATTCTCTCTTGTTTAAACAATCGGACGAGAAAACCGAGATTTTTTTCGAAGAATATGGAATTTCAGAAACGAAGGAGGAAAAGGAAATGTTAATGACCGGATTCGAGAGAGCAAAATATGAAGAGGGCCTAGAAAAAGGTAGGAAAGAAGGCCTAGAGAAAGGTATAAATAAGGGTCTAGAAAAAGGTACAACTAAAACAAAGGAAGAGGTACGGATTAATTTGATCAATTTATTCCGGGAAGAAAATAAGACGGACGAAGAGATCAATGAGAGATTAGTTAAATTAGGACTCGATCCAATTTAAATTAAAGGAGCATAAGTCCCTTTTTCAGTCCTCGGGTTTTAATGAAAGTAGCTTAAATCGAAAGGTTTATCAATACCATCCGTCAATTACGTAGTTTTTTTAAAGAGTTCCAATTTCGTCGGCAGCCTCTAATTTAAGCAATCCAACAAGAAGACCCAGGTTTTTCGAAGAATATGGAATTTCAGAAACAAAGGAGGAAGAGGAAGTGTTGATGACCGGATTCGAGAGAGCCAAATATGAAGAAGGTGTGAAGGTTGGCCTAGAAAAAGGTACATCTAAAACAAAAGAAGAGGATCGGATTAGTACAATCAATTATTACCGCAAAAGAAATAAAACGGATGAAGAAATCAACGAAATTTTAATTGAAATGGGTTACGATCCAATCCTAATTTAAACGGAGCGAGAGCCCCTTTTTCAGTCCTCGGATTTAAATTAAAAAATTTCTTTAAATATAATTTTAGATCAACAACATTGTCAACTACGAAAAGAAATTTCAATTTTGTCGGCAACCTCTTGTTTAAACAGTCGGACGAGAAAACCGAGGCTTTTTTGGAAGAATATGGAATTTCAGAAAAAAAGGAGGAAAAGGAAGTGTTAATGACCGGATTTGAGAGAGCCAAATATGAAGAGGGTTTAGAAAAGGGTAGATCTGAAAAAACAGAAGAGTACCGGACTAATACGATCAATTTTTACCGCAAAAGAAATAAAACGGATGAAGAAATCAATGAAATTTTAATTGAGTTAGGATTCGATCCAATTCCGGTTTAAATGGGGCGAAAGCCCCTTCTCCAGTTCTCAGATTCTTGAGTGCGACAAGTAACTACTTGTCGCACCCTAGGATCGAGATCTTTCTACTTTAACTGTATATTCTTAAGCTTTGAAGCAGAGCTGTAAAAAAATTAATCTTTTTTTCTCCCCTAGCTTTAAAATGCTTTTAGTTACATTCTTTCTAAAGAATTTAACGTAGCTTTTTCTATTTAATCCGCATCCCGAGTTTTTTACAGACAAAAGCATCTATATATATAGTAAAACCACACAGTCAGTTTAAACCACCTAATCATATAACTGTTACGACTCTCGAAAGAAACGAAAGATTTAACTGCATTATATTCTTAGTCGCTCTCCTACCTAAAGCTTAAGCTCTTGCTTTCTTTTTCTTGACCTTCTTGATCCGAAAATGTTCTTCCCGGTCCTTTTCTTCGATACTGTTTTGAATGTAAGCGATGGCTTCGTTCAGCCTCGGGATCTGAAGCTTTGACAAAGCGTTCGCGCTTTTGGAAGTTTTCTTGATCTCCTGGGACAACTTAAAGGCTTTGTTCTCTACTTCCGTAAGCTCGTAGCTGAGTTCTTTGGCCTTATTAAACTTTTGAATGACTTCGTCTAAAGTCGGCGAATTCGACGTGACCGCTAGTGGAGCCGTCTTTTCCTCTTC
The DNA here is from genome assembly GCA_947630385.1 of uncultured Eubacteriaceae bacterium. Classification (GTDB taxonomy): domain Bacteria; phylum Bacillota; class Clostridia; order Eubacteriales; family Eubacteriaceae; genus CANRHG01. The sequence goes on along the minus strand of CANRHG010000036.1, from coordinate 4,582 downwards.
CGGAAAATTTAACTCCGGGATATCTACCCCCATGATGCTTCGAGTCAGGACCTGATAGTCTTCTTCGTTTTCGACCGAAAGCGCGTAATCCTCGACGTTACTGATCCCGAGGGTAATGTTACTCTCCCTCAAAGCCTCATAGGCCTGGGCGAACGTCTCCTGGATCTCGTCTTCGATGCGTTTTGCCTCATCGACGAGTTTTATGATTTCCTGAATTAAGACCGTCCGCTTTTTATCCAAGAGATCGTAACCTTTTTCGGAAAACTCGAGCTTGGCCTTGTTCTTGATCAGATTGGCTCTAGTCGGCGTTTTATTTATCGGCATGTCGTTTTGAAGGCAGGTATTTTTCGATCAGCTGCGGACTGAGCCGGTCCAGTTCCGTCTCGGGCAAAATGTCGAGTAGCTTCCACCCGAGATCCAGACTCTCGATGATCGAGCGGTCTTCGTCGTAGTCCTGCGAAATAAACTGTTTTTCAAACTCACGGCCGAACTCAAGATAAAGCTTATCCGTTTCGTTTAAGTCGTCTTCGCCCATGATCTGGGCCAGATCCCTGACGTCGATGACTTTTGAGTACGACGAAAAAAGTTGGTTGGCGAGGTCCTGGTGGTCTTCGCGGGTATAGCCTTCACCGATTCCGTCTTTCATAAGCCTTGAAAGCGACGGCAAAATATCGATCGGTGGGTAGACGTTTTGCAGTTCGAGGTCACGGTTTAAAACGATCTGACCCTCGGTGATAAAACCCGTAAGGTCGGGGATCGGGTGGGTGATGTCGTCGTTGGGCATCGTAAGAATCGGAAGGAAGGTGATCGATCCTTTGTGGTCTTTGATCATGCCCGCCCGTTCGTATAGACTTGCCAGATCCGAATACAGATAGCCCGGATAACCCTTTCGGCTTGGGACTTCGTCTCTGGCCGAGCTGATCTCACGAAGCGCTTCCCCGTAGGAAGTCATATCGCTCATAACGACCAGTACGTTTTTGCCTTCTTCAAAGGCCAAGTACTCGGCCGTCGTCAGTGCGCAGCGCGGCGCGGTGTTTCGCTCGGCGACCGGATCGTCCGCGTGATTGATAAACATCACGACGTGGTCCATGACGCCGGCGTCTTCAAAGGCTTTTCGGAAAAAAGCTTCGTCGTCGTGCTTGGCCCCGATGGCGCAAAAGACGATTGCGAAGTCTTCATCCTCCCCGGTGATCTGGGCCTGTTTTACGATCTGCGCCGCCAACTGGTTGTGGGAGAGACCGTTTCCCGAAAAAATGGGTAGTTTTTGCCCGCGGATCAGCGTCATGAGCACGTCGATCGAAGAAATACCCGTTTGGATAAAATTCCGGGGGTAGCGCCTACTCAGTGGGTTGATCGGCGCTCCGTTGATGTTGTACTTTTTGTCCGAGTAGATCTCGGCTCCCCCGTCGACGGGCTCTCCGATACCGTTAAAGATCCGTCCCAGCACCGCCGGAGACTCGAAAATCTCAAAAGCGTCGCCCGTAAAGGTCGTGACCGAATCCTGTCCGGAAAGACCGGAGGTCGACTGGAAGACCTGGACCGTCGCTTCGTCACCGTCGAGCTTGATGACTTTGCCGGTTTTTAAATCCCCGGACGAGGTATCCTCGATACGCACGACTTCCCCATACGCGACGTCATCGACGCCTTTGAGCGTAACGAGCGGCCCGTTGATCTGATCTATTTTTAAATACTCTTTTCTCATTTATATTTTTCGAACAAATCGTCGTAGTACGAGTTGATCTCGTGTTTTAAGGTGTTTAGCCCGCTTAGATCGTCGTTCGGGATCGTGTATTTCATCTTGACGATCTTATCGTTTAAATCGGCGTTGGATAGTTGAGAGACGGGAATACCTTTTTGCAGGCCTTCCAGCCCCCGCTCATAGATGCGGTCGATGACGTCGAGCATGCCGAACTGTTTTTCAAGCGGAACGAACGTATCCTCGTCGTCAAAGAAGTTCTGTTGCAAAAAACCGTTTCGGATGAGCCTGGCGACCGTCAGGACCCAGCGCTGATCGTCCGGCAGGGCCTCTTCACCGATTAACATGACCATTTCCTGGAGCTTGTCTTCCTGGAACAATAGATCCAACATCTTGTTTCGAAGTACGATAAACTCGTCCGAGACGTTCTCATCGAACCAGTCTTCAAGAAGATCAAGATACCCCGTATACGAACTCATCCAGTTGATGGCCGGATAGTGGCGGGCGTAGGCGAGATCTTTATCGAGACCTAAGAACGTATTGACAAAACGCTTCGTGTTTTCGGTCACGGGCTCTGAAAAGTCTCCGCCCGGTGGCGAGACCGCGCCGATGATCGTGATCGAAGCCTCATCCCCGTCTAGGGTCTTCACGTTTCCGGCCCGTTCGTAAAACTCGGCGAGCCTGGAAGACAGATAGGCCGGATAGCCTTCTTCGGCCGGCATTTCTTCGAGGCGTCCCGAGATCTCGCGCAGGGCTTCGGCCCACCGTGAGGTCGAATCCGCCATGATGGCCACGTTGTATCCCATATCACGGAACCATTCGGCGATCGTAATTCCCGTATAGATGCTGGCTTCCCTCGCCGCGACCGGCATGTTGGAGGTGTTGGCGATCATGACCGTGCGCTCCATGATCGACTCCCCGCTTCGCGGGTCGATGAGTTTTGGGAAGTCTTCGATAACTTCCGTCATCTCGTTTCCGCGTTCGCCACAGCCGATGTAGACGATAATATCCGCGTCCGAATACTTCGCCAGCTGGTGTTGGGTCATGGTCTTTCCGGTACCGAACCCGCCGGGGATCGCGGCCGTCCCACCTTTGGCGATCGGAAAGAAGGTATCGATGACCCGCGTTCCGGTCAGTAGCGGCAGTCCCGGCTCAAGGCGGGTCTTTGACGGGCGTGGCTCCCTGATGGGCCAGTCCTGAACCAGACTAAGGTCGATCTCCTGTCCGTCCCGCGTCCTTAGGGTCAGAACGTTGTCGCTGATTTTGTATTTATCCTGCCGGTTGATCTTTTCGACCCTGCCGCTTAGTCCCGGCGGGACCATGATCTTGGTCCTTATCAGTTCGGTCTCGGGGACTTCGGCAAAGACCTGTCCCGGCTGGAGAAGATCGCCTTCTTTTACCATAATCTCCACCGGCCAGAGTTTTTCTTCGTCGAGGTTGATCAGACCGACCCCTTCGGGAATGTAGATCTCATCGAACTGCTGAATGGCCTCGAGCGGGCGCTCGATCCCGTCGAACATGTTCTTTAACAGACCCGGGCCGAGTCTGGCCGAAAGCGGTTTTCCGGTAGGTTCGATCGGTTCACCGATCTTGAGCCCTTCGGTCTCTTCGTAGACCTGGATCGTCCCGTCATCGTCGTCTAGGATGATGACTTCACCGATTAATTTTTTGTCCCCGACCGTGACCATCTCGCGCATCTTGAAATCTTTCATTCCCTTGCCCGTGATGACCGGTCCGTTTATGCCCGTAATTACTGCCTTATCCATTAGGCTTCCTCTAACTTTTTGTTTAGTTCAAAACCGATCTGGCGCTGATTTTCTTCGATGAGCTCGAGTAGCGTTAGGTCAAAACGGACCTTTCGCTCGCCGTCCATTAAGATAAACCCACCGATGTTGTCTTTTTTTAAGTCCTCGAAACGTACCCGCTTAGGGTCGAGCCCGGAAAGATCAAGAAAAAGCTTCTTATCCTTCCGGTTCGTCGAGACGATAAAATCCGGATACAATTCAAAATAAGGCCTTACCTGATCCACGCTGCGAGCGTAAAAATCGCGGTAAGCGTCCGAGCCGAGCTGCTTTTTTAGCGAGTCTTTAAGCGAGGTCATAAAATCCCGGTACAGGTCGTTGTCCAGAATGAGGCTCAGCTCCTTGGCCTGATTTCTGGCCTCGTTTAAAATCTTGGTAACGTTGCGGTTTTCGAGTTTTTCGTACCGGCTTTTTAGCCTGGTCAGCTCTCCGTCGACGTAGCGCTCTTCCTTGGCCTTTTCGGACTCGAGCTCGCGTCGGACTTCCTCGAGCTTCTTTTCTTTTCGGTCGTAAAACCGGTCTTTTATTTCCTGCTTAAAAATCTGTATTTTTTCTTCAACCGAAATCATCAGATCCCTACGGCTTCCTTTATGTAATGGGAGATCCCCTGGTAATCCTTAAAGCCAAAGCGGTCGGGAATCACCGAGATCAGCGGCGAAATGCGGTTTTTTCGGATCTCGTAGACTTCGTCCTCGAGCCACTGCGCCACGTTTTGGGTCAGAAACAAAATACCCGTATCTTCGTTTTCCAAAAGCCCGTCTAAGGCTCTTTTGGCTTCGTCTTTACTAAGGACGATATCCCCTTCGATCCCCGCCAGGCGCATCCCGATGACGGAGTCCCTGCAGTCGCTAAGAAGAAACGACCTCATCCGATCGAACCCAGGATCATGATCGAAATGATCAGCCCGTAAATGGCAAGCCCTTCGGCAAGACCGACGTAGATCAGCGTTCGCCCGAACATCTTTTCGTTTTCGCTCACCGCCCCCAGCGCCGCCGCGCCGACGACGCCTACGCCGTAGCCCGCGCCGATACAGGCAAGCCCCGTAGCCAGTGCCGCGCCAAGGTAGCCGAGCCCCGAAGAGGTC
>CANRHG010000035.1 GCA_947630385.1 uncultured Eubacteriaceae bacterium | reverse complement strand
AGAGCAGATCCGCGGGAGTATGGTCGCCTGCCGGGAAGCCAGCTGATACCCGGTACCGGGCCGGAATCTTTTATTTGGTTCCTGAAAGTTTCGAAAAAACGGTCCGGCGCGATGGATCGAACGTTCCTTCCGACAACCTGGGCGCCTGGTCTTAAGGAAAATGGGGATTGCCTCACCGAGGCAACGGAGCTTCCGTAGTAGTGTGAGATGGGGAAAGCCCATTACGTCGCGAAGGGAAGCAGTCCAGAAATAAAAATAATTTAAGAGAGTGAAAGACTCATCCAAGATTTTAAATTAGTTTTATTACAACTTCAAAAACACTCCGGGGACAAAGAGTATAAATACAAGCGGCTGTACCGTCTTTTGTACAACGATACGTTTTACGAGCCGTTTGAAATGGAATTGGAAGAAAGAAAAAAGGTTAAATCTTGTTTAAGAGATGAGAGTTATGTCCCTGGTGAAAATCATTCCCACGACAGGGTCGTTTTAGAGATCCTGGGTCAAATACTTTCTGCCGTTTACAAATACGAATTCTCTTCCGGCGTCTTCTTAAGCACCACCTCGACCGCGCACGACGCGCTGCTCGAGGCCAAAACGCGGCTCGGAGAGTGCCGCCACTGCCTTAAAGTCAGTGTATCTTTAAGCGATGGACGGTTCAAGGAGCTGTTGTGGGCTGTCTTAAGACGGCGCATCGACGATGACCGGTTCATCCGGCTGATCAATAAATTTTTAAAAACGAGAGAATACGGTCGTTACGGTCCCCTGGGCGGGCTTTTTACGGACCTATGCCTGATGGGACTCGACGACCTCCTGAAAAAACAGACGTTCGTGCGTTACGGAACGGACGTTCTGATTTTTTCGGACGATACCGACCTTGATTTGACCGCAGGATTTGAGGTAGAGACCAAAACGTACGTGCCAACGCAGAAAATCCGGTTTTTGGGGTACGATCTGGTAAAAAAGGAACGTGTACTATTATTATTTCCACAAGACGTGTTTTTACACATCGTTAAAAAATTAAATTTGGTTGAGAATTTAAACGAAAAACCGTGGAAAGTAAAGGCCCAGACGGGCTATATAAACTTACCGGATCACGAGATCGTGCGCCTTTTTAACCATAAGCTGGGTACGGTCTACCTTTACTACGCTTTGGCGGACAACGTCAGCCAAAAACTGGACCAGCTAAAGCACTTGGTGGAATACAGTCTGCTAAAGACTTTGGCTCAAAAGCACAAAACGACGGTTTCAAAGTATAAGTGGAACCACCGGGAGCCTAAAGGAGAGGGGGCCTGGTGTATAAAAGAGGGTAAAAACGTTTTTAGGCTCCAAAGGAGTTTTAGAAAACGGAAACGACCGGTTCGGAATTTCGATTACAATCGGTTTTTGGAGGATTGGATGGAGAGCCGTATGCGCTGAGAGGTGCACGTACGGTTCGGAGGAGGGGACTAACCCTATCCTACAATATGGACCGCGGAATGCAAGCGGTCGCAAAAAAGCTTGAATCGTATCAAGAAAAAAACATCTCCGATATCTTAAAGGACGTTGGAATGACTTTGGTCAGTACCGTCGGCGGGGCTTCCGGTCCACTGTACGGGACGGCTTTTATGAAAGCCGGAATGGACACCAAAGGCAAGGAAGAACTCACCCCAGAAGACGTTTCGTCTTTGTTTGAAGTCATGATCGGGGGCATCCAACAGCGTGGGAAAGCCGTCGAAGGCGAAAAAACCATGCTCGATGCCTTGATGCCGGCCAAAAAGGCTTTTGATGAAGCCATCGCGGCGGGGGACGATCTGAGCGAAGCCCTAAAGAAGGCCGACAAGGCCGCGTGGGACGGGGTCGAATTTACCAAGACCATCAAAGCAACCAAAGGAAGAGCCAGCTATCTGGGAGACCGCAGCATTGGTTTCCAGGACCCGGGCGCGACCTCGATGTCGTACCTGATCGATTCCTTCGAAGAAGCGTCCGAAGGAGGAAACGGCCTGGGGGAGCTTAAGGACGATAACGGCTCTGTAGGAATCGTTATCGTTAGCCACAGCAATAAGATCGCCGACGGCGCGAGAGAGCTCGCGCTCGAAATGGCTCCTGAAGCCAACATCGCCTCGGCCGGCGGTATGGAAGACGGGGGGTTCGGGACGGATCTAAAGAAGATCACCGAAGCCATCGAAAGCGTCGACCAGGGCAAAGGCGTCGTCCTGCTCGTCGATCTGGGCTCTGCCTACATGACGTCCGAAATGGCCATCGAGTCCTTGCTTGATAACGAAAACATCGAGATCATCGATACGCCGATCGTCGAGGGATCCATCTTCGCCGCCATCGAATCTTCGATTGGAAGCGATATGGAGCGTATCAAGGAAGTGCTCGATCGCGTCAAACACGAACCAAAATTCTAAATTTAAATCCCAAACCAAGAGGAAAATCCCCGGTTTGGGATTTTTTTGTACCTGTTATTTGTTTAAGGTCTTCTCGACGATCCGAAGGAGTTCTCTTGCCAGATTTTTAAGGTCGTTGCAGCCGACGAGATCGGGATAAATCTCGCATAATTCATCATAACAGTTGAACGAATCCGGATCGTCTAAGGCGATAGCGATAATACACCGAATTAGGAACTTTTATATTAAAATCCGAAAACTAAAAAGGGACTTTCGCACCGTTTAAACTAGAATTGGACCGTAACCCATTTCAATTAAAATTTCGTTGATCTCTTCATCCGTTTTATTTCTTTTGCGATAATAATTGATCGTACTAATCTGGTCTTCTTTTGTTTCAGATCTACCTCCTTCTAGACCATTCTTTACACCTTCTTCGTATTTGGCTCTCTCAAATCCGGTCATTAACATTTCTTGCTATGTAATGCCCCCTGTCAAGTGAAATGATAAAAATTTTTATCTAAGGAAAAAAGAGCGCACTTCTCCACTGACCATAAGGATTATTTTTTAAAATTAACCATGGTTAATATATTTTTAGGCGGATCCAGCCTTGAATCACCTCCAATCTATCGACCAGTCAAAATAGTCGGTCGTTTTAAATGCTTTTTTTGCCCGTTAATAGCCCGGGTACTACTAACTCATCTTTTCTTTTAAAAGAAATCTCAGGTGTTGATTTCTTCAAGGATTCTCCGAAATTTATTTTGAAAACCAATGACGCGCAAAGATTCAATATTTGAATAAAGCGCGTCTCTTTTAATATTAGGCGCATTTCCTCAGTAAATTTTCTAACTGGTAACCTTTGTCTTCGTCGTAAGGGAGGAAGGCCAACTTACATTTCTTTTCCAGATTGACAACTTTAGAGCGACCGAATAAAATACGTTTTCTAAGTTTAAATTTGCAATTCAGGCCTTCGACAAATCCTGAATTGACATTGGTTGATATTGCAGCTTCCACAGCTGCAATATTACTTTTGAGGCTTGCAACGAACGACGACAAGTATTGATCTTTTTTGTAGGTTTGAAGAAAACGATGCACCCTCTCAACCTCATCTCCCATAATAACCTTATGAAATTCCTGATAAGCTGATTTTAAGATCCCCACTTGTGGATATTTCGCCGCGATCAAGTCGAAATACGATTCGAAATACTCGCTACCGGCATTACCCTGGACAATATAATTTATCACGTCTCTCCTTTTGATTACGGTGACATCCTCCGGATAGGTCTTTTTGTAAAAAATTCTAGGACTAAATCGTTTGTCTGGAAAATTATTTTTGGTTATAAGATAAATGTATTTGTTCAGCGAATTCATAGAGCATGAAAATCCGGGGAGTTTAGAAACATAGTAGGAAATATCGATTAGAGAATAATCATCCCGGATCATTTTGTAGATAATGTTAAGGTAATCGTTCATTGGCGACTCTCTCTTTTTGGAATTCTTGGGTTTTTCAAGAGCGCTGATCTCCTCTTCTGACAGATTTCTGTATTTCTTTAGGGTGGGAACGGTAGTATCAAACATCTGGGCAATTTCTTTCCGGCTTTTTTCCGCTGAATCTGGAGAAGAGCAATAAGCCCGGATCTGTCTTATCTTTTCCTGCTTTTCCAGACGTCTTTGTTTTCGTTCCTCTTCTTCGGTGCTTCCATCTCCATGATTTTTGTTGTCGTATTGTACAGAATTTCCCTCATCATCCAGGGGTGGGGAATTGTCGTACTTGACTTTGTCCAATTCATCCTTCCGCTCCTGAGACGGTTCCACAAAGACCCGTGTCTTTTTAGGTTTTTTGTCTAAAAGGCAGCCGTCTTTTAAAAAAAACTGATCGGGAAGATCGTTTTTTAAGATTTCCTCTATTTTGTCGATGAGATTTTGCAGGAGATGAAAAGTGTCGGCCACCTGAAGGCAGTCTGGAAACAGTTCATCTATAGCGCTGGCATAACTACTGGCTCTGTCGCGGGCCACTCTCTTTATTTTAGGAAAGTTTTTTAGGCACTCTTTAGTTTCTTTAGCGGTGCGACCTTCAAACAAAGCGATCAGGTGACGATCCTTCATATCATAAATCACCGTTCCATAATTGTGTCCTTTTCTCAGAGCCACGTCGTCGATGCCGATTTCTTCAACTTCACTGTCGTCAGCGAAATCAAGACGGTCGTAGATGTTTTTAATGCTGTCCGCACTGATCACAACCCCTAATTCTTTTAGGACCCTGCTGGCTCCCTCGTTGCTCATAAACATCGCCACAGCCAGGATCATTTGATCCAGCCGGTAAGTTCTGGTTCCAAAAGGACGCACAAATCCCAGATCATCGGCAAAAGTGTGGGTGGCGCATTCCGGATTAAGACAGACGTAGAGATTGATGTGCGCTTTTAGATAGACGGTTTTATTGTTGAGCGGGAGGTCCTGGATTTTGCGCTCAAAAGTGATGTGGACAAAATTGCTTTCTTCTCCGCATTCGGGACATTTGCAACTGTGTTTTTTCGGCTTTATTTCAACCGTTATTTCTTTTTCACCTTCTGTAACATCTATAATTTCGTATCCGCTTGCTAAAATTTCTGGGAAAATAGCTTCTTCAAGTTTGCTAGACATGGTTCTTCCTTCTCTCTTCGTTTAATTATTCTGTAAGTGAAAAAAGCGTAAAAAAAATAGACAGATAAATTCTATCTGCCTATTATACATCATTTTCTCAAAGTAGGTTTCGGAAGAATCTGAAATCCAATAAATAGAGCCTTTATTACTACCATTGATTTGAACAATAATTATCACTTTGAGAATCTTTCGTCAATTTACTTTTACAGGTTTTGGCCAGTTTACTTTTACAGATTCGTCAGTCTATAATTTCATATTTACAAAATGGATAATTAGTCTTCCGAAAATCCATAGATTGCTACGCCTTCTTGGCTCCAATTGTGAGCCGGCAAGACACTGTATTCGTTCTCGTCTTTCGTTAATAAGTGACGGTAGCTGATGGTATTATACAGACGATAAATTGGGACCGTTCCACCAGAATAAAACATCGGCTTTCCGTTATAGTCACTTTGCCAACCTTCTTTTGTCGTAAGAACCAAAACTTCATGGGAATCGGTTGTATACAGATGATCGGCTAAAATCGGATTATAAAGTCTGTAAACTGCTTGCCCACTATTAGGAGCGTTCCAACCCACACCTTCATAAGTCCAATCTGGGCCTGAAGACAACGTATTTGATTCGTTTTGATCGGATGTATATAGATGCTCTCCTGAGACCTTGTTATAAAGTCGGTAGATCGGGACTTTCGATTGTGTTTCAGGATCTTCTAATTCTGTAGAAATCTTTTCAAAATTAGCCGTTAAGCTTCTATCCGAACTAATAGTAAAGCTATAGGAAACAGACGTACTAACAGTAGAGCCATTTTCGGTCCAGTTAACAAATTTATAACCAGAATTAGGTTTAGCTTCGAGAGTTACTTTAGAATCAATTTTATAGGATCCAGCCCCAGTAACTGTTCCACTGCTATAAGGATTAACTAAAACTTCAATTACATACTGTTTTGTTTCTGACGGAGTAAGATCATCAGTTGTCATATTCAAATCGTTATTTGAACCGTCTGCTGTTACTTTAGAACTATTGGTATTAATAGTAGTTGATTTTGCGGTTCCTTTAACCAAATCTTTAGCCTCTAATTCCAGACCTTTTAAACCATTTCCAGTAATATCCAGTCCTTTATCAGTAAAAGCAACTGTAAGATCATTTTTGCCAGATCCAGTTATGGTATAAAACGGAAGTGCTTTTCCCTTAAGTTTGTTATCAGCAACATTTATTGTATAGTCTCCACCAGTTATATTAGCTTTTACTTCACCATTTTTAATAAACTCTATACTGTCAACTTGGCCAGTAATTCGTTTTGAAGTATCTTCGTCGACAAAGCGAATATCAGCATTCTTAGAACTGAGAATAACCTGATAACTCTGGGAGTTTTCAGGAAGTAGCAAACGAATTGTATCATCCCCCTCTACGTCAGATTCGACTAATTCCAACTCAGTTTTTCCACTAACCGTTAAATTAGTAGGATCAATCTTCCATTCTTCATTAGTATCTAAATTCTTAAGTGTAAAGGCTGCTTGCGTTGATTTAAAATAAAGTTTATCTGGGGCTTTATAGGTGGAAGCAGAGTTAACGCTTAATGCATTAGCTGAGTTAAATATTCCATAAGGATCAAACTCGCTCATTTCATCAAAGAAATACTTAAATTGTCCCTTTTTAAATGAGCTAACTTGAGGATTATCACTACTACCTAAGCCTTCTTCGTTATCAAAGGGAATTTCCCAATTCCATTTGTCATCATAGTAAATATTATGTTCTTCTTGTTTTCCAACTGTAAATAATCCCGTTATCGAATCATACTGAATCGAATTCGGATCAAAACAAACTATACAATGATTATAAGTATGATTAGTTGATTTAGAAGTATAGTCAACATCTTTTAATTTATAGGCAACGAAAGCATGATTGAAAGTCACTCCATTTACTTTATCGCCACTAACACTAACTAAAACGGGGTTCCCGCCATCCTTTACGTTATCAACTGCTGTCACCAAACTTTTTAAAATATTAGTACTAACATTAGTAAAGGGTTTTCTATAATAATCGTTAACCTCGTCTTTTTTATCGTCATAAACGGTAGTTTTCTGTAATAATTGATAAGCCGTAATCATGGATTTAACTTCATTGTTTACAGGAACCGAGTATAAATCAGGATAATTATTTACTCTATCATCATCTAACTTTCCAATTTTTCTTAAGATACTTGTTAGGGAGAGTCCGAAACAATTATTGAAGTCATCTGTTGTATTTAAATAATCTTCAATTTCGTCCCAATCCTTAGGATCAACTTGACTAAACAATTTTTGCTTATCTTGGAAAGAATTTTTATTATTGTAGAAGTTATCTATTCTAAAGACGTCTTTATTGAGATGAAATTCATTACCTTTAACATTCGTGACTATTACATTTGCCCATCCTATTGCCTCGTTTGTTCTAAGGTTGACCATTCCAATAGATGTTTCACCTTCTTTAATTCCCGTCAAAACACCATCTGAACTAATTGAAGCAATATCAGGATTTGACGAATCAAAAGAAAAATCTTTGTTGGTTAAGCCTGGATTACTTTCACTCATATCAATAGTTATTGTTTCTCCAGGACATAAATAATAGTTTAAATCATCTGCAAAGCCATTTCCGAAATCACTTTCGTCTATATCTTCCCAAGGTTTTAAACATTCAATTGGGTTTGTAGAGTTTTTAGGATTAGAATCTCCGCTGCCAAACTGACCGTCCTCATTGCTCCCCCAACTATAAAGTTTTCCCTCAGCCGTCATAGCTATTATATGGGAAATACCGAGTCTTAATTGAATAACATTAGTTAGACTAGAATATAATTGAGGCGACCCAGTGATACTATCATCAAATAAAGATTCTCCCCATAAATAAATTTTCCCATCCTCTGAAAGAGCTGCACTTTTATGCCAACCAACATAAATTCTTTTGACTGTTGGCAACGTAGTAATTTCAACTGGAGTTAATTCTTCACCAGAATTTCCACTAACTTGATTCTTATTAAGGTCAATTCCTAATTGGCCATAATAATTCTCGCCCCAGGCATAAACTTTACCTTCTGACGTTAAGGCCATACTATGCCAATCGTGACCTAATTCTAATTGAACAACATTTTTAATAGAAGAAACAAGAGTTGGTGTCAATTTCTCAACCATTGTCCCATCACCGATGTTGCCAGATAAGTTATAGCCCCACATGTATAATTGTCCGTCTTGTGTGACAGCGCCACTTATCCTAAGACCAGCTTTAATCTGTTTAATATTAGATAGTCCTTGTATTTCAACCGGTGTTAAACTGGTCGTTTTAGTACCATTACCAAGCTGCCCGTATGAATTTTCGCCCCAAGCATAGACTTTACCATCTGCGGTTCTAGCTAGAGCGTGAAAGGCACTCATGCTAACTTCAACTACGTTTTCTAAACCAGGCACTTGTGTCGGCGTCCTAACCGTTTCTGTCGAACCTAATCCAAGTTGCCCATATCCATTTTCACCCCAGGTCCAAAGTTTCCCATCCTTTGTTATTGCTGCACAGCTTTCATGATCGAAACTAATGGCTTTTACATTAGTTAAATTTTCAACCTTAGTAGGCTCATAAATTCTAGTTTCTCTATTAGACGGGTCTCCAACTATTCCATAAGAATTATAGCCCCAAACCCATAGATTTCCTTGGCTATCGATAAATCCATTATGATAATTTCCGGCTGACAATCTCGGATCAAGACCATCAGTTGTATAGGATGTTGCCATAGAGGCCATTAAATTTGATGAAGTAATTTCACTTTCATTTGAATCCTTAGCAAAAGTTGGTCCAGAAATTAAAGCAAATCCTAAAATAACGAGAAATAAATAAGAGCAAAACCTTTTCAATAACATTATGATTCCTTTCTATTTTTTATAGATGTAACTTATAAAATATAATATTAAGTCTTGATGTGACCGATAAACTTGATGTGACCGATAAAAGGTTAAAATTAATTCTTCCAAACTTTACTTCGAAAAATCATGGTGTATTCAGTATGGTCTTAGGATCTTAAGATCGAAAGATTAAATATACTTTACCTTTCGTCTACTACAACAAGTCTTAGATAAAAGATTAATAACTATTATGAAATTATTTATGAGTTTTCAAAAACCTAAATACTACTAACTCGGATGCGATTATATTCTCTAAACGGTTATTAGAGAGAAATTCAGTTTATTTAGATTCTTATAGATTATATAAAGATTGAATAGAGCAATTTTAAAGATTCTAAAAGTCGTTTTGAAAACTTACTAAAATAACCAGATGAATGACTCTTGTTTTAAGCTGATAGAATTTTTAGCCAAGATAAAAAATATTATGCCTAATGATATCATATTTAACTATAATTATATAGTGTTTATTCTATTAAAATAAATAATTTAGTTAAAATATAGAATAAAATATCTATTTATAGTTTATATTTATATTTTAAGTAACTGAGTACTGATATTTGTGAAAATCTAAAAAGTTACCAAACAGAAAGATAGATAAGTTAAAAAGAAAAGTGTAGACATTATGAAATGGATCTTACTCAACTTGGATTGAAAATATAAACTCCCGTTTAAGAAAGCTTTTATAGTCACATAATTTTCTTGAATGAGATTAATTTTCAACTCAAAAAGAGTAAGAACTATTTTAAAGTAGAATCTACTCTTTTGCTTGTTTTAAAGAAAATCCAAAAAGAACCGGTACCGTACCGGGCACAACAGTCAAAGCTTACTTAAAAGACTCTTAAAAAGACATAGGCGTTTTAGGTTTAAATCGCTCTTCCCTTATTGGTGTATAATTTCTTTTATGGACGAAATTGAAAAGTACCTCAGGCAGATCATCGACATTGATACGGAGATGGTCGATAAATACTCAAGCATCAAAGAGGATATCGAGTCGATGGAGGCCAAAAACCACAAAGAGCTGCAGTCGATGGAGACGAAAACGCTCGCTAAAGAGAAGACGGCTTTAAAGGAAAGCTACGACGCGGATATCAAAAAAGCCGAACAAGAGAGCAGGGAACTCTTGGATGAGACCAGCGCGGCTCTTGCCGAAAGAAGAACCCACTATCTTGACATAAAAGACGAACTCATTAAAAAGATGACCGAGGAACTGCTGTTGCGGGGGCGGGTCCATGCCTAACCCGGCGCTCGACGCGAAAGTGCGCGCGCTGCAGAAGGATTACCTGAGTGTGGAGGATTTTAAGGAACTCATCGAAAAAGAGACCGTCCACGAGGTCTTTTCCTTTCTTAAGGACAATACCCACTACGGGGTCTACTTTTCCGGGGTCCAGGAAGAGGACATCAACCGGACGAGCCTTGAGAACACCTTAGAAAAAATCATCGAGACGGATACCGACAAGCTACTGTACTTCGTCCTCGGGGCCGACCGGAATTTCCTGCGCCTCGTACTTCAGGGAATCCACCTCAACAGTTTTGTGATCCTGCTTCGCGGGCTCTTAAAAAACCGGGACTTAACACAAATCGTGGAAAACCTTCCGGTGGAGTCGATGCGCTCGAAGTTTGACTTCAACCAGGCCGTCGCCGCGAGCGACTGGAAACATTTTAAGGACAGCATCAAGGATCCGGCCTATAAGCGCGCGGTCGACGGCTACGAGGAGCTTACGCTCTCCAACCTGTTCGAAGTCGAAAAGACCCTACAGCGCGTCTACTACGACCAGCTCGTGCGCTACTTAAAGAAGATAAACTCCGGCGAAAACGCCGAGCTCGTAAGGCTCATCCGAAAGCAGATCGACATCGAGAATCTGATCTGGATCTACCGGGCCAAGAAGTTCTACGACTTAAGGCCCGAAGAGATCCTGTCGTTTATCTATCTCGGTGGCAAGTTCTTAAGCCCCGACCGGCTGCGGGATCTGGCGATGACGGAAAGTCTCGAAGAGTTTTTGGACGAAGTCGGGCAGTACCAGGACTACCGCTTTCTGTTCGATACGGACTCGAAACTGTCGATCGAGAGGCGCTACAAACGCTACATGCACGAACAGTTTCGCCGCCTTCTTTATTTTAGCGGCGGGCTGACCTTGGCCTATTCGTACCTGGAACTCTTAAAAGACGAGATCTCGGATCTCATCTCGATCATCGAAGCCAAGCGCTACCGCTTGGACAGTAAAGAAATCGACCGCTTTTTGATAAGGCAGGTCTAAAATAAAAAATGGCTATAGAAAAATTAAATCTGGTCAACGTCGTCGGGAAAAATCCCGATATCGACCGGTTTCAAAAAGTGATCTACCTTTTTAACGATCTGGAGCTCATCGACGCTTACGCGGACATCGACGAGGGGCGTTTTACGATCCCGGTGTCGGAAGAAAACATCGATGAGATCATGCAGATGGCCAGAATCTCCAGAAAAAGTAAAAAGACGGATCCGAAAATCGGCGAACTAAAAGAAAAGCTCCTTGCGGTTTACAAAGACCTTAAGGTCGACAAAGACCTTCTTAAGGACACGGTCGCGTCCAAGGAAGAGATCTTAAAGGAGACCGAGGACTTTATCGATTACCTGGACCGCGAGTCGGGAAAGCTTCAGTTCAGCAAGGAGAGCTTAGAGAAGACTAAGCAGAGCATCAATTACTATTCTTACCTCAGCGGCATCGACATTCCCGTCGAAAGGATCAAAGACTTAAAATTCTTTAAAGTCCAGATCGGCTCGCTGACTCCCGACAACGCGAGACGCCTAAAGCTCATCTACCCGAGCATTCCCTCGGTGATCTTCGAGCTCGAGTCCAAACGAAGCAGCGAGAAGGTCTTTATGGTGCTCACGCTCCTAGAAGTGGACCGCGAGACGGAGCGCGTGCTAAAAGCCCTGGACTTCATGCCGCTTGAGGGCGAGGATCCGAGTTTTATCGGAACCCCCGACCACATCCTTGGGCTCTTACACGAAAAGGAAGCGGCGCTCACAAAACAGATCGAGGGCCAACAAAGCGAGTTCAACGGGCTCTTAGAGCGCAACCGCAAAAAAGCCGAGCTCCTCTACAACGAGCTGCTCTTTATGGAAAGCAGCGTCTATATCGAGGACATGATGGCCTTTTCGGACAAGAACTTCTACTTTTCCGCCTGGGTCCCGGAAAAACGGAGCGAGGAACTAAAAAACCTGCTCGGAGACGGCTATACGGTCATCTTTGAAAAGCCGCTACGGGAATACGATCCACCGACCAAGCTTAAAAACAACTGGATCTTCAGGCCCTTTGAGCAGCTCGTACTGATGTACGGGATCCCGAATTACTACGAACTCGACCCGACGCCGTTTTTGAGCATCACCTACATTTTTTGCTTCGGCTACATGTTCGGAGACGTCGGACAGGGGATCGTGCCGCTGCTCGCGGGGCTTTTTGCCGAGAAAAAAGGCATAAAACTCGGCGGGGTCTTCGCCCGGATCTCGATTGCCTCGATCATCTTCGGCTTTTTGTATGGCAGCGTCTTCGGAATCGAGACGATCCTCCCGGCGCTGTGGCTGCGGCCGATGGACGACACGAACACGCTCCTACTCACCGCGGTCGTCTGCGGGGTGGTGATGTTGCTCGTCGCCTACATCTACGGGCTTATTAATAAAAGAAGAGAGCACGAAGAGCGCGAAGAGTATTTTGGAAAAAACGGACTGAGCGGACTAATCATTTACGTCTCGATCTTAGTATTGGTCTTAATGCTCTACCACTTTATCCCGTTTGACCAGTTGTTCGAGGACGTCATCATCGTTTTGATCGTCATCTGCACGCTTTTGGTCTTTTTAGCCGTACCGCTGATGAACGTGATCCATAAGCGCAAGTTTACCTACGACGTCGACGGGCAGTACTACGTTTCGAGCTTTTTTGAAGTCTTTGAAATGTACCTGAGCATGCTCTCGAACACGATTTCCTTTATCCGTGTCGGGGCTTTCGCCCTTACCCACGTCGGGATGTTTATGGCCTTTCAGACCATCGCCGATATGGTCGGAGGCGGTATCGACGGCATCATTGTTTTGATCATTGGAAATATTTTTATCATCGGACTCGAAGGTCTGATCGACTACATCCAGTGTTTACGTCTTGAGTTTTACGAATTGTTTGGAAAATATTACACCGGAAACGGACGCGAGTTCGTGACGATTGAAAAGGGGATTAAATGATTATTACGATAATTTTGATACTGGCCTCGCTGATCGTACTGGCGACCTTTACGAGCGGGCTTTACTACATGTACAAAGGGTGCAAACCCGAGCAAAAGAAGTTAAAGAAAGTCTTAAAAATCAACCTGGCCGGGTTCATCCCGACGATGGCGGCCGCGCTGATTTTGTTCGCGCCGGCCGCAGTAAACGCGGCGGCCGACCCGACCTC
>CANRHG010000034.1 GCA_947630385.1 uncultured Eubacteriaceae bacterium | reverse complement strand
TTTGATTAGGCCTGGAAAAGGTGCTTTTTCAGGTCTATTTGTCATGCCCTTTTTTTGGGATGTGACTGAATAAATACGATTTAATTTACAATTATCTTGATAACGAGCTGATTTTAAATTTGATCATCAATTTTGAAAATGTGAAATGCACCGAAGATTTGATTACTTATAGTAAGCTCTATAATAGCGTTCTTACTGATCAAGCTTATTTGAACAATATGCCTTTGACTTTCAAAAAAGACGATAGGGCTCTTTTGGTTGAAGACAAGACCCTAGATTATTTCAAAAAAATCAAGGAAATAGAAGATTGGCTGAACCTAAGATTCACCGATTTTCATAATCTTTTTGAAGCAACCACTTTCCACCAGATAGAAACTTTGGTAAATCTTAAAAACCGGATCCCTTCGGACTATATGTGTGAAATTAGAGATCTCAAAGTTGAACTGGGCAACGACTTAAACGATTTAGAAGAAATATCAAACATGATCCTTTCAGATCAGCCAGCCAAACCACAACTTTATTTTAGGACGTCAATTGATTTTTCTCTTTTAGGCTCTAACTTTAGTCTATCTTCGATCGCATTTATCAAAAATTATGAAGCTGATAGGATTTTTAGCAAAGTCGACACTAAGAAAAGCTTTTTGACCTTAAAAAAGCCAACAAACAGTAAAGCTTCGATCCGATTCATCTCTTTTAAAGACAAGAAAGATTTGGATTCGTTTTGTGAAGAGTATCCGACCAATGACGATGTAGCTTATTTCTTTAACTCGAAATAATCCCTTTCTTAGACCGTTAATCTAATGAGAAAAACCTCCAAGTGAAGAATCTAATTCACACTTGGAGGTTTTTATATTTTTATTTAATTAAGCCACTTATCACAATCTAATCGATTTCCGTTACTTCGATTTCGGCGGCTTCGCCTTTTTTATGATTTTTTTCATAATCGTCTAAGGCCGCTTTGATCGCTTCTTCAGCCAAAACCGAACAGTGAAGTTTGACCGGTGGAAGACCACCGAGTTCGTCTACGACTTGTTGGTTCGTAAGTTTACGGGCTTCTTCGACTGTCTTTCCTTTTAACATTTCGGTAGCGACTGAGGAAGTGGCGATGGCCGCGCCGCAGCCGTAAGTCTTAAAACTAATGTCTTCGATGACGCCTTCGTCGTTGATCTTCATGAACATTTTCATGATATCGCCACAAGCCGGGCTGCCAACTTCACCGATGGCGTTTGCGTCTTCGAGTTCCCCTACATTCTTTGGGTTTTGGAAATTTTCGATAACTTTATCCGTATATAACATTTTTTATTACCTCTTTTCAATTAGTGATGGTGATGTTTATCCGCTTCTTTATAAACGTCCGAGTCGATCGGATGGTCTTTATCGAGCGGAGACATAGCTCTTAATCTTTTTATACCCTCTTCGAGTACGTCGACCGTATAATCGATATCTTCTTTGGTCGTATCTCTACCAATCGTAAGTCTTAAACTACCGTGAGCACGGCCGGCCGGTAGACCGGTAGCCAGTAAAACGTGGCTCGGATCTAGCGAACCTGAAGTGCAGGCTGATCCTGAAGATCCGGAAATCCCTCCCATATCCAAAGAGAGCAGGATTCCTTCACCTTCGATGTAATCAAAGATGAAACTCGCGTTTCCAGGCAATCTTTCTTCAGGATGACCCGTAAGATAACTGTCGGGAATTCGTTCCAGGACTTGTTCGATCAGGTAATCCCTAATTTCCTTTTGGTGTTTGCTATGTTCGTCAAGTCCTTCTTTGGCGATTTTTGCCGCTTCACCAAAACCGACGATCGCGGCTGTATTTTCCGTACCCGGCCGTTTGTTCTTTTCCTGGGCTCCACCTTCAAGTAGGTTTTTGATCGGCTGGCCTTTTCTTACGTAAAGCGCTCCAATACCTTTCGGTCCATAAATTTTATGCCCTGACACGGATAATAAGTCAACGCCTAAGTCTTTTACATCGACCGGAATATTTCCCAAAGCCTGGACCGCGTCTGTGTGAAAGACCGTACGTTTGTTGTGATCTTTTACGATTTCGACCAATTCTTTGATCGGTTCAACCGTTCCGATTTCATTATTGGCCATCATGATCGAAACTAGAATCGTATCGTCACGAAGCGCCTTTTTTAAATCTTCCGGATTGACCATACCGTATTCATCGACCGGTAGGTAAGTGACGTCAAATCCTTCTTTTTCAAGCTCCTGAGCTGTGTGCAGTACAGCGTGATGTTCAACGGCGCTCGTGATAATGTGATTGCCACGCTTTTTGTTTTGTTCAGCGATTCCCCTAAGAGCCCAGTTATCGGCTTCGGTTCCGCTGCCGGTAAAGTAGATTTCTTCCGGCGCGGCACCGATAAGATCTGCTACCTCTCTACGAGCGCCTTCGATAGCTTTTGCTGCCTCTCTTCCTTCGGCGTAAATCGAAGAAGGATTGCCGTATTCCGTTGAAAACATCGGAATCATTTTTTCTACGACTCGTGTATCTACCGGAGTCGTAGCCGCGTTATCCAAATAAATTCGTTTCATCCTAACTCCCGCTAACGGTGATATCCGATAGCTTTTTATTTTCTAAAAATGAATTGACAATCTTATATAGTTCTTTCCAGAACTCTTTGGAACAACAGTCCGGTTCATAAGAACAGTCGTGTTGTTCGTCATTAGAACATTCCGTAAATCCAATCGGACCTTCTAAAGCTCTTATGATCTCACCGGTCGAAATCGACTCGGGCGGTCTTGATAAAACATAACCACCGTTTTTACCTCGGACACTTTCAATTAGTCCCGATTTTTTTAGTTTCGAGATGATCTGCTCCAAGTAACTCTCCGAACAGTTTTGTAAATCTGAGATTTCCCTGACAGAGAGGGGATCGTTTCCGTAATTTCGGGCGAGTTCGCACATGGCCTGAAGTCCGTAGTGGGCTTTTGTAGTGATTTTCATTGTAATTCACACCCAATAACTAGGAATTACCTTTATCTATTATATCCAAAATGAAAATAAAAATAACGGCAATTTGATTTCGTCGAGTTAAATCGGAAAGAGAAACATCCAAAATTTTACTCAAGTAAACGTTTACAGACGAAATCTTTAAAAAACGGCCGAAGCCGTTTTAAATTTTACATAAACAGCGGCGCGAAAACGACCGCGACGATGGTCATGAGTTTGATCAAAATATTAATCGAAGGACCCGAAGTATCCTTATAAGGATCGCCTACCGTATCTCCGACGACGGAAGCCGCGTGGGCTTCGCTTCCTTTTCCTCCGAAAGCTCCACTTTCAATATACTTCTTCGCGTTATCCCAGGCTCCACCGGAGTTCGACATCTGAATAGCAACAAGAACCCCCGTTACGACCGCTCCGGCGAGAAGCCCGCCAAGCGAGGCAGCACCCAAGATAAGACCGACAGCAATTGGAACGACGACCGCCAAAAGGCCGGGAACGACCATTTCGCGAAGCGCCGCGGAAGTCGAGATATCAACGCAGCGTTCGTAGTCCGGATCCATCGTCCCTTCCATGATCTGAGGATGCGCTTTGAACTGCCTTCTTACCTCTTCGATCATCTTAGAAGCCGCGTCTCCGACCGATTCCATCGTGATCGAAGAGAACAAATACGGAAGCATGGCTCCGATCAACATTCCGATGATGACCGTCGGATCCAGTACGTTGATTTCCTGAAGACCAACCGTTTGGGCATAAGAAGCAAACAGAGCGAGGGCGGTCAGGGCAGCCGAGCCAATGGCAAAACCTTTACCGATAGCAGCGGTGGTATTCCCAACAGAGTCCAGTTGGTCGGTTATTTCACGAACGTGTTCGTCCATTCCGCTCATTTCCGCGATCCCACCAGCGTTGTCGGCGATCGGGCCGTAAGCGTCTACGGCAATCGTCATACCAGCCGTCGAAAGCATTCCGACCGCGGAAATTGCGATCCCATAGAGTCCGTTTCCAACACCGGTTTGTTCGAGAGCCCAATAAGCCAAGAAGATCCCAACCGCGATAACCACAATCGGAAGTGCCGTAGACTGCATTCCAACCGCGAGGCCAGCGATGATCGTTGTAGCCGCACCGGTTTCGGCTTCTTCCGCGATGTGTTTGACCGGTTTAAATTTATCGGAGGTATAATATTCCGTTAAAGCTCCGATGATAATACCAACAATAAGGCCGGATATAATGGCGATAAACGGATAAAAACTTCCGAGCATGTAGACGGATAGGAAATAGGAACAGACGATAACTAAAGCTGCCGAGATGTAAGTCCCTAAGTTAAGTCCAAATTGCGGGGATTGTCCAGGTTTTACGCGGACAAAGAAAGTTCCGATAATCGAGCAAATAATACCGAGCGCTGCCAGATAAAGCGGGAAAAGTACGGCGTTAAATCCGCCGAACCCGGTAGCCAACATCCCAAGGGTCATGGCTGAGATGATCGAACCGACGTAAGATTCGTAAAGGTCCGCTCCCATCCCGGCTACGTCTCCGACGTTATCCCCAACGTTATCGGCGATGACGGCCGGATTACGGATATCGTCTTCCGGGATCCCTGCTTCGACTTTGCCGACCAGGTCGGCTCCAACGTCGGCCGCTTTGGTATAGATCCCTCCGCCGACACGGCCAAAAAGTGCCATCGAAGAGGCTCCAAGGCCAAAGCCCGTGACAATTGCCGTATCTCTAAAAATGAGGTAGTCGATCGACAGACCTAAGATTCCAAGACCGACGACGCAAAGGCCCATAACGGCTCCGCCCGAAAAAGCACAGCGTAAGGCTCCGCTTAAACCACTATCTTCCGCAGCTTCCGCGGTCCGTACGTTGGCACGGGTCGCTACCTGCATCCCAAAAAAGCCAGCAAGGACAGAACATAGAGCGCCCATTAAAAAGCTGACCGCAACTTTCCAGCCAAGCCCCGGCACGAAACATAAAATAATAAAGAGGGCTAAGGCAAATAGACCGATGACCCGATACTCACGTCCCAAAAACGCCATCGCGCCTTTGTGGATAAAGCCGGCAATTTCTTTCATCCGACTCGTTCCCGCGGGTAGGGAATTCACTCTACTGGCATAGAACCAGGCACCGAGAAGGGATATGATCCCAACGACAGGGGCAGAATAAATCAGTTCCATAAATCCTCCGTAAAAAAAAAGACCCTCTCAGGTCTTCTAAAAATTAACTGTATGCAACAACGACATTATATAGAAAAGCGCTGATCATAAAGACAGCTGAAGAAGTGATCGTCACTTTTTCTAATACTGCGACTGCACCTCTTGACTTTTTCTTACCGAATAAGTTCAGGTCTTCGCTACCACCGATCGCTTGTCCCATCGAGGTTTCTTTGGGCGGAAGTAAAATGATGGCGATCGTCAGTACGAAACTTGAAGCAATCAGTATAACTAATAAAAGGGTTTCTAAAATTTCCAATCAGGTTCTCCTATCTATTTTTACCATTCTTTAGTTTACCCCTAATTCGAGTTTCAAGTCAATCGAGCCACCCATTGCAAACGTTTTGCCGCGAAAAAAAAGACGGGTCAAAGCCCGCCTTTGGATCATTTCTTTTTATCGTAATTTACGATATCGCTAAAGTCTTTTGTTAAGGAAGCACCACCAACTAGCGCACCGTCGATATTCGGTTCTGCCATGAGTTCTACGATGTTGTCCGGTTTTACGCTTCCGCCGTACTGGATACGGATTTTTTCCGCCGCGTCCGGTCCGTACATTTCTCTTACGGTTTCTCTGACCCAACCACAAGCTTCGTCTGCCTGTTCGTTAGTCGCGGTCTTACCGGTTCCGATCGCCCAGATCGGTTCGTAGGCAACGACAACTTTTGTGACGTCATCGATGTTTGCGAGGTCTTTTTTGACCTGGCCAACGACGACTTCTTGGGCTTTGCCCTGTTCGCGCTGTTCTAGAGTTTCCCCACAGCAAACGATCGGCGTCATGTCGAGTTCCAAAGCTTTCTTCGCTTTTTTGTTGACGTCTTCGTCCGTTTCGTTGTTGTATTGTCTACGTTCGGAGTGGCCGATAATGACGAATTTTACGCCGATGTCCTTTAACATATCCCCAGCGATTTCACCGGTGAAGGCACCGTGGTCTTCCCAGTGCATATTCTGGGCACCGATTTCAATCGGTGTATCTTTTGTCAAATGAACCGCTTCAATTAAATCGATGTAAGGCGGGCAAAAAACGCATTCTACGGTCGTTTCTTCTACGAGCGGGATGAGTTCACGGATGAGTTCGTTGGCTTCGTGAACTTTTTTGTTCATCTTCCAGTTTCCGGCGATGATTGGTTTTCTTGACATGGTATCTCCTTAGTTTTCTTCTACGTCTTCTAATACGTCGATTCCCGGCAGGACTTTGCCTTCCATAAATTCAAGGCTCGCTCCGCCACCGGTCGAGATGTGGCTCATCTTATCGGCATAGCCCATCTGTTTTACGGCCGCCGCTGAGTCCCCACCGCCGATGATCGAGATCGCGTCGGATTCGGCTAGCGCTTTGGCAATGGCGTTGGTCCCTACGGCAAAGGCTGGCATTTCAAATACGCCCATCGGTCCGTTCCAGATAACGGTCTTCGCGTCTTTGATCTTGTCCGTAAACAGATCGACCGTTTCCGGTCCGATATCCAGCCCCATCATATCCGCCGGCATTTCGTCGACGCTGTAGATGACGGGTTCGGCGTCTTTGTCGAACTCGGCCGCAGCCGTCACGTCGACGGGGAGGACCAGTTCAACGCCTTTATCCTTGGCTTTTTTAATTAAGTCTTTGGCTAAATCGATTTTGTCTTCTTCGAGTAAGGATTTACCGACTTCTTTGCCCATGGCCTTTAGGAAGGTGTAAGCCATACCACCGCCGATAATTAACGTATCGACTTTGTCTAAGAAGTTATTGATGACATCGATCTTGTCGGAAACTTTAGCACCGCCGAGGATCGCAACGAGTGGACGTTCCGGATTTTCCAGGGCTTTGCCCATGAAGTCGAGTTCTTTTTGGATCAAATACCCCGAAACACCCGGAAGATAATCGGTGATTCCGGCCGTACTGGCGTGGGCACGGTGAGCCGAACCGAACGCGTCGTTTACGTAGATTTCTCCAAGGGAGGCAAGATCCTTTGAGAATTCTTTGCCGTTTTTGGTTTCTTCAGGACGGTAGCGCGTGTTTTCAAGAAGAAGGACTTCGCCCGGTTTTAAGTCTTTGGCGGCTTCTTTTGTGACTTCCCCGACGACGTCGGTATCGGGATTGAATTTTACTTCAATTCCCAAGTCTTTGCTGAGTTCTTTGGCAACCGGTTCTAAGGAGAATTGTTTATCGTCTTTAGATTTCGGACGTCCCAAGTGACTCATTAGAATCAGGCTTGCGCCTTCATCCAAGATTTTTTTGATCGTCGGAAGCGCTGCCTGGATTCGTGTATCGTCGGTGATTTCTAAGTTTTCATCGAGCGGAACGTTAAAGTCGGCCCGCATGATGACCTTTTTTCCCTTAAGGTCGATATCGTTGATGGTTTTTTTCATATTTACCTTTAAAAAAAAGGGCGTTACGCCCTTTTTATGTTAATTAAACTTCTGCGAAGTATTTGATCGTACGTACCATCTGGGACGTATAAGAATTTTCGTTATCGTACCAGGAACTGACTTTAACTAAGGTATTGCCGTCGGGCAGATCCTGAACTTCGGTCAAAGTAGCGTCGAAGATTGAACCGTAGGTGCTTCCAATGATATCAGAAGATACGATTTCGTCCGTATTGTAAGCGTAGGACTCATTGGCAACCGATTCCATATACTTATTGATGTCTTCGACCGTGACTTTACCTTTAACGATCGCGTTTAGCTGTGTGATCGATCCGGTCGGTACCGGTACACGAAGAGCAGAACCGATGAGTTTTCCGTTTAATTCCGGAATGACCAGTCCAATGGCTTTGGCAGCGCCGGTTGAGTTCGGAACGATGTTGACCGCAGCTGCGCGGGCACGACGTAAGTCGCCTTTTCTGTGCGGACCGTCGAGGATCATCTGATCTCCGGTGTAGGCGTGGATCGTGGTCATGTAGCCCTTGATGATCGGAGCTAATTCGTTTAACGCGTTGGCCATCGGCGCCAAACAGTTCGTCGTACAGGAAGCAGCGGAAATGATCTTGTCTTCAGGTGTGATCGTATCCTGGTTTACACCGTAAACGATCGTCGGTAGGTCGTTTCCAGCAGGAGCGGAGATAACAACTTTTTTCGCGCCGGCTTTAATGTGATCCATCGCTTTTTCTTTAGAAGCGAAAAATCCCGTACATTCCAAAACGACGTCGACGTCTAGTTCTTTCCACGGAAGCTGTGAGGGATCCGCGATTTCTAGGATACGGATTTTTTCATCACCGATTGTGATGCAATCGTCGGTCATCGAGACCTGGTCGGCGTATTTAAATTTTCCTTGCGTTGAATCGTACTTCAGTAACTGAGCTAACATTCTCGGATCGGTCAGATCGTTGACGGCTACGACATCATAACCTTCCGTATCAAACATCTGACGGAACGCAAGACGTCCAATTCTTCCAAAACCATTAATAGCTACTCTTACAGACATTTAACTGCCTCCTTATAAAATTATGTAAACCTTTGTGGTAAGTGTAACCGTTTAACAATATTTTGTTACATTAAGATTATATCAAAACCGCAATTTCAATTATAGGTTTAAGCAAAGTTGGGGAGAAATTGAACCGTAAAAATCTTTAAAGCTCTTTTGTTTCATGCTCTTTTCGTTCTATAACAGAAGAGAAATATTCGAAGAATTAGATTTACAGGTATTCTGGTATAATAAAAAAGAGACAACTACTTAACACCTCTACTATTTAGGGATTAAACAGTCATCTATTTTTTGAAGATTGCTTAGGTGACTGTTTTTCTTTTTCTAACTCATTTTTTTGCCAGGACATCCTCATAAAACCCAAGAGACAAAAATAGGATTTTTCCGACTTTGGATTTTTATGAGGATGTCCTGTTAAATTTATATTCATTTTTTCTTACGACCCTTGCGAATATGATAACAACCACCGATAACTTCTGGAGTTATTGGCTTATTTTCTATAGTGGCTAAATGGTCCATATTTGAATCAAGGGCCGATCTTATTAACCGCTTCAACCTACTAAATATAAGTAACTTCCAGAATGGTCGAGAAACTTTTAAGCCATAATCTTTTAGCTATCAGGTAAGATAAGAATTCTCGTTTAATTAAAAAACAATAAACTAAAATCAACTATAGCCAACTTTATTTGGTTTATTGTTTTATGAAATTAGTTTACTATATTTAATAAATAGTTTAAGATATTTTAATTTTAGTTTACAATCAAGTTTAGTTGGTTTCAAATATGTTGATAAAAGTAAATTTAAAATTAATTTGATTGGCTAAGTAAACGGAAAAAGGAAGTTCAAATAGAATGAGTAAAGATGAGTTTATGGAATTGATTCAAGAGGGGGAATCTTCCCGTTTGGAATTAAAGGAAGCGAAAAATCAAGTTCCCAATTCTATATGGCAAACTTATTCGGCTTTTGCTAATACTGACGGTGGAACGATTTATTTAGGCGTAAGTGAAAATAAAGTTACTTTAGAAGATGAACCACCTTTTGAAATTGTTGGAGTTGAAAATCCTCAAATTCTTTTAAAAGAATTTTGGAATACTGTAAACAATAAAAATAAAGTGAATCTAAACATCCTCGTAGATAAAAATATTCAAACAATAAACGTAGATGATAAAACAATCATTAAAATTGATATTCCTAAAGCCAGCTATAAGCAGAAACCGGTATTTATAAATAATAATAGAGATAGCGGGACTTATCTTAGAAATTATGAAGGCGATTACCATGCTACTAGGGATCAAATTGATGCGATGATCAGGGATTCAATACCTTCAGGATGTGATAGTGAATTAATAGAAGGCTATACTTTAGATGATATTGACTTAGAAACGCTTCATCAATATAGAAAGAAATTTGAAAAAACAAGAGACAATCATATCTGGAACGATGTTAGTGACGAAGAATTCTTAATCAACATTGGTGGTATGAGACAGGATAGAGAAAACAAAAAGAAGTGGCTAACAGCAGCAGGACTTTTAATGTTTGGAAAAGGACTATCAATCAGAGAATATTTTGCCAATATCCGAATGGATTATCTTGATATGAGAAATAGCTCAATAGACTTAAGATATAACGATCGTTTAACAATTGATGGAACCTGGGAAAATAACCTATTTAATTTTTTAAATCTTGTTATTCCAAAATTAACTCAAGATTTACATCGTCCTTTTCATCTTGAAGGAATTCAACGAATTGACGTTTCTCCCGTTGAAACCGCTATAAGAGAAGCTGTTGTAAATATGATCATTCATTCAGATTATAAAACTGAAGGGATTCTAAAAATCATAAGGAATAATAACGTTTTTATTTTTTCAAATCCAGGAATTTTAAAGCTTTCTCCTGAAGAAATATTTCATGGGGGATTTTCGACCGCAAGAAATCCAAGAATCCAAAAAATGTTGGAACTTATCGGTTATGGTGAAAGCATTGGTTCCGGTTTTCCTAAAATATTAGAGGCTTGGCGGAATCAAAATTGGAGAGAACCTGATTTAAAATATAATGCTTCTTTAAATCAAACCGAATTAAAACTATGGATGTATCCTATTTATTCTGAAGAATTAAATAACGATTTAAAGGAAATTTATAGTAAAAGTTATTCCTCTTTTGATTGTAATAAAATAGAGATTCTTTTAACTATCGGCTTAGAAGACGGGGCTACATTTTCACGCCTCCAATTACTGACAAAGTTAAATAATTTTGATTTAAATGAACAACTTGATTGGCTTCTTGAAAATAAATTCATTAAAGAGATTGAAAATAAAAATGAAGTAACCTATATAGCAGATTCAGAAAAGGTTGAATTAGAGAAAACAGGAAATGTAAAAAGTAAAACTAAGTTAAATGAAACAGAAACATTTATTCTAGAATTTCTATCAACTCACAACAGAATTAACGCCAATGACGTATTAAAAAATACAGATATTGAGTCACGTCAAGGCGCTTTAAAAGCTTTAAACGGAATGGTTGAAAAGAAATTACTAAAGAAAGATAAAATTGGTAAAACTAATTTCTATTCGTTATTTAATGAGTCCTAACCATTCAAAAATTACAAAAAACGGAGAATTTGATTGGCTTCAAAGCCTCCGTTTTATTCTGACTACAATTCTTTTTTATACAAAAACAGTGAGAGTTCTTTATCTTCAATCGGATCTTCCCCGAGATCCTCGCCGATTTTCTCGTATCCGGCGTGCGGATAAAAGTCATAGTCACACTTGGTATCGCTGAGAACGACGTAACTTTTTATTCCCCGCTTTTTCAAGATCTCTTCATACGCCTTTATCAGCGCGCTTCCAATACCAAGTCCCTTATACCTAACCATAAGAAGGGCCAGTTCAGGCTCAGTTACGTCTTCAAACAAAGCGCCGGATCTTTGGGCGTAATCTTTGTTATAGGTATTAAGAAGAAAGCCTCCCGGCTCAAAGACCGTATCAAGCCCCATCTTTTCCGCTATTCTCAAATCTTTATCGCTACGAAACTTACCGGTATTTGCGAGTAGGACCCCGACGAGCTTACCGTCCTCAAAGGCTCCAAGTCGTACGTCGGAGCGTCCCAGACAGCTGTAAAAATCGTACAGTCCCTGAAGCTTACAGACCTTTTTACTTGCCAGATGGTCGTATCTCCAGATACTCGCTAGAAGCGCCGCCCCGTCTTCGCTGTCACTTTCCGAAAGCGGTCTTATCTTAAAGGCCATATTCAAATACCTCAAAATCCTCGATCTCGGTCGCGTCGTAATCAAGCTTAAACCGTCCGAGATCTTTAAAACCGCAGGAGCGGTAAAACCTCATGGCCGCTTCGTTTCCGTCGATCGTATCGAGCCGAAGACAACCCGCTCCGAGTTTCTTAGCCTCCTCTTTTAAACCCTCTAAGAGCTTTCGCCCGTTACCGGAACCACGGCAAAAAGAAGCAAACAAATGAATAAAATAAGCCGGTCCCGGGCTTTCCCAGGGAATACTGTCGTAGTCTTCGATGCAGTCGGTGTTTAGTACGGCCGCTCCCAGGATCTGTCCGTCGTCTAGGACGTAGAGGCTTCCGTTTTTTACATGCTCAACAAGCAGCGCTTCGTCCGGATAAAAGCCCACGGTCCAGTGCGCATCGTTGTCGCTTCCAGGCATCAATCTGATTAAGCGGTTATATTTATCTATAATTTCAGGAACTTCCTTAAGGCTTGCTTTTCTAATCATAGGTATAAAAAAAGCTGCGACTAGCGCAGCTGTTGTTCAAAATCCGAGGGCATGAGCCCACTATTTTTCAGTTGATCGTCTAAAACTTCGTTCTGAATGTCCACCCGTTCAAGTTCCGGGGCCATTTGGCCTTCGATCATTCTTTCAAGCGCGGTCGCGATTTGAAAGAGGTTGTCGCGGGTACGAAGACGGGCCTGGTGAACCTGTTCGGTCTGTTTGGGCATGTGGAACAAACCAATGTAGTTACTATAGGTTTCAAAGAAACTCTTGAGTAGCGTCTGGTGCTTTTCATACCCTTCGTCTTTTAAGATCACTACGCTCTCTCTGGAATTTAATAGTGCTTTCTTTAAATCCGGATCTTTTTGCGTTGAATTAAGACGAAGTATCACCTCTAACGCACGGTAGAGTTTGACGTAAATATCGTCGGACGGGCCCTGTGGTTTTGGCTCGGCCGGTTCGTCAATTCCTTCCTCAAACCTATCGTGAAGATAATCTAGGCTTTCTACGACCTTGATCGCAAAATAGACAGCCCCCACAAATAAGGCTATCATCAAAAAAGCCATAAATAGATAAGGAAGCGCGACAAAAAAGAGGATAATCGCATAGAATATCATAACTCCCAATAAAATATTTCGCATACTTTAACCTCAATTTCCAGAGAAAACTATTATAATAATATCAGATATTCCTTAAAAACTCAAAGTTTGAAGTTCGAGTTTTCTTAATTTTCGTTTTTACTAAGCTGCGATCATTAGATCTTTTCTTTGTTCAGAGACCGTAAGAGTCCCTTTGGCTCTTTCTATAAGTTTTAACTTCTTATAGTTTACACCGTCTTTTACAAACGAACCGTCGGTAAGACCGACTTTAAAATAACCGCTCTTTCGCCTGGCCGTCACAAAGACCTCTTTGCCTTCAAAGAGGACCCGATCGCCTAGCCGAAAGCCAAACATCTCAAAGTCCGTTTGGGCTCTTCGTCTAATCCCGCCTTTTAGAAATTTTGCCCGGTGGATCTGACGGTTGTGGGCCCTTTTTTTGGTCCTTTTGTAGACGACCCCACAGGGAAGGGCTCCCGTGTTGCCCGAGATCATCAAGGCGTCGATAGCGTGACTCTTTTTTAAGCCCACATCGATCCGCTTTGACTTCGTGTCGGCCCCATAAGTTAACTCGACTTCCCCGTCAAAGATCTCTTTAATTTCGTCTAAAAGTCGGTAGCGCATGATGTTCATCATCGTTTCGTATTTATAAGACTTCGGCGGCTTCTTTAAAAGGGTGATTTCCCCATCGTGAATACCGTCATGACAGTTCGGACAGACCGTGATCAGGTTATCCGGAGCGTCCGAGCCTTTGGGTCTTGGAATGATGTGATGAACCTCGAGAGGA
>CANRHG010000033.1 GCA_947630385.1 uncultured Eubacteriaceae bacterium | reverse complement strand
GGGGGACGAAGTCCGCCAGAAGAAGACTGGGAAAAATTGGCCGGCGAGAAAACCGTTGGATGCAGGATATCAACCATCAGGTGTCGAAGGCACTCGTCGCAAGCAACCCGGAAAAGACTCTCTTCGTCCTCGAAGACCTCACCGGCGTGCGCAGCGCTACCGAACGCGTAAAGACCAAAGACCGTTATGTTTCGGTTTCCTGGGCTTTCTACGACCTGGCAGAAAAACTCAAGTACAAGGCAAGGAGAGCGGGAGATCTGGTCATCGAGGTCGACCCCGCTTATACCAGTCAGACGTGTCCGGTCTGCGGGCATACGGAAAAGGCGAACCGAAGCAAAAAGACCCATAGCTTTCAATGCAAAAACTGCGGCTACCGCTCCAATGACGACCGGATAGCGGCGATGAATCTGTACCGCATGGGAATAAACTATATCGTAGAAAATAGCAAAGTACCGGGTACAGTCGGGGGCGGGCAACGCCTGCCCTTTGAAG
Source organism: uncultured Eubacteriaceae bacterium (assembly GCA_947630385.1). Lineage (GTDB taxonomy): Bacteria > Bacillota > Clostridia > Eubacteriales > Eubacteriaceae > CANRHG01. Next base: position 13,313 of record CANRHG010000033.1, on the reverse strand, counting down.
GGTGACATCAACCACCCGGCGATGCGGCGTCATCCCGGGCCAGACTCGGGTAATCAAAGGTTGGAGGCCTGCCCTGAGTAGACCATCCGCACAACCGGATAGCCGCAAACCCACTTCCTTTAGGTGGTGGGTAGTTGATATAAATCATCGGCCGTCCACTTTTGATAGCGGTATAATTCAAAATTTATGTAAGCGATCTGATCCGGACCGATTCCGTCTTCAAAAAGGTCTTCTTTGAGGATCTCGAGCAAGCTTGATTTGCCACTTTGCCGAACACCGGTCAAAATTTTTATCCGATCGTCGTCCCTAAGTGAGTTAAGAAGCCGGCTATACGGCTCTCTTCGAATTAGATTTTTCGGCATAATTATTTATTCTAAGTGTTGAATATTATTAAAAGTTAGTCACGAGGGACTAAAAATTGCTTTAAAGTTTTCTTTCAGGAAAGTTTTGGAAATTTTCGGGTTTTGATTGTATCGATTTCAAAAAAGCGTTATAATATTTACCGCAATTTTTTTAAAAGATTTTGATCGGGACGTCGTTAACGGGAAAGCCACAGAGAGGTCCAGCCGCTGAGAAGGACTGCCGGAAAGTTATCGAAGATCACCCGTGAATCGAATTTCTCATCTAGGAAATTCCGGCCATACGCCGTTATCGTAAATAAAGTGGGCACAGCCAATATAGGTGGTACCGCGCTAGCAAGCGTCCTATAAAATTTTCATTTTATAGGACGCTTTTTTTAAATCCAAAAAGGAGGTCTAATGGAAAACTTTCGTCCACTTCGCAATGAAAAAGTAAGCACTGTCGAAAAAGAGATCGCAAAGAAATGGCGAGATGAAAATATCTTAGAAAAAACGATCAAAAACAGGGAAGGGGGTCCTGAGTTTATCTTTTACGAAGGACCACCGACGGCCAACGGTCGTCCGGGGATTCACCATGTGATCTCCCGAACCTTAAAAGACACGGTCTGTAAATATCACGTCATGAACGGAGACCACGTTATCCGTAAAGGCGGGTGGGATACCCACGGTCTTCCCGTTGAAATCGAAGTCGAAAAACAGTTGGGTATCTCTTCAAAGCCAGAGATCGAAGCTTATGGGATCGCCGATTTTAACGAAAAATGTAAGGCTTCGGTTTTCAGTTACGAAGACCAGTGGCGTGAAATGACCGAACGTATGGGTTACTTCATCGACATGGACAACCCTTATATCACGCTCGACAACGATTACATCGAATCGGTCTGGTACCTACTCGACCGGTTCAATAAAGAAGGCCTCATGTACGAAGGCCACAAGATACTGCCCTACTGCCCGCGTTGTGGGACGGGGCTTGCCAGCCACGAAGTCGCTCAGGGTTATCAGGAAGACATGGTCAACACGGTCATCGTCGCTTTCAAGCGAAAAGACGCCGACGAATACTTCCTCGTATGGACCACAACGCCCTGGACACTTGCCGCCAACGTTGCTTTAGCCGTTAATCCAAACGCGGATTACGTAAAAATAAAGAGCCGTGGCGAAACCTACATCCTCGCCGAAGTCTTTGCCGATGAGCTTTTCGACGACTACGAAGTTTTGGAACGCTTTAAAGGAAGCGAACTCGAAGGCGTCGAATACGAACGTCTCATGGACTTTGTCGAGATCCCGAAAAACAAGAAAGCCAACATCGTTACCGTAGCCGACTTCGTTACGACCGAAGACGGTACGGGGATTGTTCACATCGCTCCTGCCTTTGGGGAAGACGACTACAAAGTCGGTCGCGCTTACGACCTGCCGGTCTTACAGCCCGTAGATGAACAGGGAAATTACACGGATACGCCCTGGAAAGGCCATTTCGTTTTAGAAGACGGGCTCGATCTTCAGATCATCGATTGGCTAAAACAAAACGGTAAACTCTTCAAGAAGCAAAAAGTCGCGCACAATTACCCACACTGCTGGCGCTGCAAGACGCCGCTTCTGTATTACGCAAAGCCGAGCTGGTATATCGAAATGACCAAACTCAAAGACCAGCTCATTGAAAATAACAACAACGTCAACTGGTACCCGGATTTCGTCGGGGAAAAACGTTTCGGAAACTGGCTTGAAAACTTAAACGACTGGGCGATCTCCAGATCGCGTTATTGGGGAACGCCGCTCAACTTATGGCGCTGTGAAGAATGTGGCCACGTCGAATCGGTCGGCTCAAGAGAAGAACTCGTCGAAAAGGCCGTCGAAGACATTACGACCGATACCGAACTTCACCGCCCGTATGTCGATGACATTCATCTCGTCTGCGAAGAATGCGGCGGGAAAATGATCCGTGTCAAAGACGTTATCGACTGTTGGTTTGACTCGGGATCGATGCCTTTTGCCCAGTACCACTACCCGTTTGAAAACAAGGAAAACTTTGACGAGCACTTCCCGGCTGATTTTATCTGCGAAGGGATCGACCAGACGCGCGGATGGTTTTACTCTCTGCTCGCGATCTCGACGTTTTTGACCGGAAAGAGCCCGTATAAAAACGTGCTGGTAAACGATTTGATCCTAGACAACAACGGACAGAAGATGAGTAAGAGCCGTGGAAACGTCGTAGATCCTTTCGATCTGTTCGACCGCTACGGCGCCGACGCGCTGCGCTGGTACCTACTCTTTGGATCGCCTGCCTGGTCACCCACGCGTTTTGATGAAGAAGGCTTAAAGGAAGTCATTTCCAAATTCTTTAATACGTTTAAAAACACGTACAATTTCTTCTCGCTTTACGCCAACACCGACGGGGTCGATCCCAGAACTTTTGAAGTTGCCGTTGAAGACAGACCGAGGATCGATAAGTGGATCTTATCTAAGTACAACCGTTTGGTTCGTGACGTCCGTTACCAACTCGACCACTATGATCTTACCAAAGCGGTTCGACTCATCCAGGATTTTGTCAACGAAGATCTGTCTAACTGGTACATCCGCAGAAACCGTCGCCGTTTCTGGGGGAGCGACTTAGATCTCGATAAAAAGTCCGTATATAAAACGACTTACGAAGTGCTTGAAGGCCTGGCCAGACTTACGGCTCCCTTTACGCCGTTTATCTCCGAAGAGATCTACATCAGTTTAACGGGTGAAGACTCCGTTCACCTGGCAGATTATCCGGTAGCCGATTTGAGCCTGATCGATGAAGAGATCGAAGGCCCGATGGATCTGACCCGTAAGATCACAAGCCTTGGACGCGCCGCAAGAGAGGAAGCGCAGATCAAGGTCCGCCAGCCGTTACAGGAAGTCGTGCTAAACAGCAAAGATCAGGAGAAGTTAAGCGACTATACAGATTTGATCAAAGAAGAGCTCAACGTAAAAGACGTCGTCTTCAAAGACGATCTGTCGGATTTTATGAACTACGAGTTAAAACCCGACTTCAAAAAAGCCGGTCCGGTCTTAGGCAAAAAGGTTAAGATATTAGCCAGCGCGCTCAAAGATCTCGAAGACGATTTAAAGAAGGAACTGACCGAAGGCCGTCCGGTAACTCTTGAACTCGAAGGAGAATCGGTTGAAGTCACGCCTGAAATGGTCGATATCCGCGTAAAGGCCAAAGAAGGCTTTAACGTACAGACCGAGGGGACCGATTCCGTAGCCCTGGATACGCAACTGAACGAAGACCTCATCAAGGAAGGTCTCGTACGTGAAATCATCAGTAAAGTTCAAAACTTAAGAAAGCAAAAAGACTTTGAAGTCAGCGACCACATCACGCTTACGATCGGTGCCGATGACGAAGTTCAAAGCGCGATCGACGCTTTTGAAGATTTCTTAAAAGGTGAAGTCCTGGCCGATGAACTTATCCTTAAAGAAACCGACGCTTTTGTCGAAGACATCAACGGGCATAAAACCGGTTTTGATCTAGAAAAACGATAAAATTTTGCCGCTCCGTAAGGGGCGGTTTTTTTAGTTTAAAAAGAATCCCGAAAAGGATAAACGAAAAAGCTTCGGATTTGTTAAAATAATCTTATTCAGATCTTAACAGGGGGGGCTTCGGCTGAGATAAAGTTTTTACTTTGACCCCTATACCTGATCCGGATAATGCCGGCGGAGGGATGTTAACCCAATCTAAACCGCCCGCTTCTTGGAGGTTTATGCGTTCTAAAACTCATAAGTTGACAGAAGGGGCACTTGTAGTCGCACTGTCTACGATCCTTTCTTTTGTTTCACTGTACCGTCTTCCCCAAGGCGGTGATATTACTGCTTTTTCAATGCTCCCGATCATTTTGATGAGTTACCGTAACGGGCCAAAATGGGGTGTAGCGACGGGCTTTGTTTACGCTCTGGTCCAGTTGCTCCTAGGTATTCAAAACGTCATGTATTGTCCGACGCTTCTCTCACAGATCGGTTGCATCTTACTCGATTACATCATCCCGTTTTCTTGTTTGGGACTGGCCAGCTATTTTGCCCGTCCTTTTAAAAACAAGATCCTTGGGATCTCGGTATCTACAGCAGCCGTTTGTCTGATCCGGTTCATCTCGAGCTTTTTGTCCGGGATCTTACTGTGGGGCGCGTACGCTCCCGCGGGAACACCGGTTTGGATCTACTCGCTCGTTTACAACGGGAGTTACATGCTTCCCGAAACGATCTTGACGATCATCGGCGCGGTGCTGATCTGTAGAAGTGCCAAACAATTGTTTGTTTATCAGTAAACCTAATTAAATGGATAACAGCTTTTTAAAAACAGCTCCAGTGGGAAAGCTCCTCATAAAGCTCGGCCTACCAATGATGGCCAGCATGCTCGTAAATTCCCTCTATAACATTATCGATAGTCTCTATGTCGCTCGATTGGGAACGGGTGCCGTAGCGGCCTTGTCGGTCATCTTTCCGCTGCAAAACTTAAGTGTAGCGGTTTCGGTCGGTCTAGGCGTTGGTATGGGATCGTTCATATCGCGTTTGTCCGGGGCGGGAAAAGAGGATGAAGCAGAGGAAGGAGCCACGACTGGACTGGTTTTGTCTGTTATCCATTTTTTTATTTTCGTACTTTTTGGTCTCTTTCTGATTAAGCCCTATCTTTCTTGGTACGCTTTGCCTGAGAGCACACTGGAAATGGGACTGGATTACGGGCGAATCGTTTTGTGTTTTTCGCTTCCCTATCTGTTATTTCTGGTATTTGAAAAGCTCTACCAGGCTCTGGGTTGGATGAAGACGGCCATGACTTGTATGTTAACGGGAGCCGTAGTTAATATTATCCTAGATCCCATATTTATTTTTGGCTTTGGCCTTCCGGGTATGGGCGTAAGCGGAGCGGCCATCGCTACGGTGATCGGTCAGACCGCCGCTTTGACTCTGGCGTTTATTTTGTACAAAGTCATGTCTTTTCCACTGCATTTTCGGTTTAAGTCGTTTCATTTAAGGGCCAAAACGGTAAAAGATATTTATAACGTCGCCCTTCCCGCGGGCGTTACGCTCGTACTGCCTTCGGTGCTGGTAGGTTATCTTAACTATATCCTGTCGGCCTATTCGGAAGTTTCCGTGGCCGTTTTGGGGATCTACTATAAACTTCAGACTTTTTTCTATATGCCAGCCAGTGGACTGATCCAGGGGATGCGGCCGTTACTGAGTTACAACTACGGGGCGGGACTAAAAGAGCGCTCTAGGCGGATCGTTTATTTCGCGTTTTTGTATAATGGGATCTTACTTTTAATTGGGACTTTGATTCTTGAGATCTTCCCACAGTGGATCATGAGCCTGTTCGGTACGGACCAAAATTTAACGCTTGCGGCCATTCCCGCTCTTCGGATCATTGCCCTCGGTTTCATTCCTTCGGTCGTATGCATCAACGCCAACGGGGTCTTCGAGGCGATCGGAAGAGGGTTTCCGTCGCTAATGATCTCGTTGACAAGGCAAGTATTTACGATCTTTCCGATCGCCTACTTCTTAAGTCTCTTTTACGGTCCCCTAGGAGTCTGGGCTTCTTTTCCGGTCTCGGAAATCCTTAGCGCGGTCATTACGTTTTTTATACTAAGACTGGGCGTGAATTTTTTAGGAGGAAAGAATGGATAAAATGAAACTGATGGTATCGCGTCATTCCGTCCGAAGCTACACGGATAAAAAGATACCGGAAGATATAGTAGAAAAGCTGCGTAAAAAGATCGAGTCGGTAAACGAAGAAAGCGGCCTGAATTTCAAACTGGTCACCGACGAGCCCGTCGCTTTTGGTGGTTTTCTTCCAAAGTACGGCAGCTTTAAAAACGTCAAAAATTACATCATCTGCGCAGGAGAGAACGTTCCCGATTTCGACGAACAAAGCGGTTACTACGGTGAAGAACTGGTTCTGTACTGCCAAGAACTCGGACTCAATTCCTGTTGGGTGGGGCTTACGGTCAACAAGAAAAAAGTCAAGGAAGAAATGAAACCGGGAGAAACGCTGGGTTGTGTTATCGCTATCGGCTATAGCAGTACGCAAGGGGTTCCTCATAAGAATAAGGACGTCGCAAAAGTTACAAGCGTTCCGGCTCCCTGGCCGGCGTGGTTTAAAAACGGTGTTAAAGGCGCTATGCTCGCACCGACGGCCGTAAACAGTCAGCGTTTTAAGATCTCTCTTTCAAAAGACGGGAAGGTCATTATCACCGCAGGAAGAGGACCCTACGCCCAAGTCGATTTAGGGATCGTTAAATACCAGTTTATGCTCGGTGCCGGGCCGGACTTTCCTGGCTTTGCTTAAAATTTTATTTCGACTACAATGTAGCTCGTACAAAATATTTGTACGGGCTTAAGTTTTTCTCGGAAGTTTTTCGTTTGAAGGGAATACTGATCTTTGCTCATCGAGGATGTCTTAGCCGTTAAAACAATTAAAATGATAAATTTTTATTGGAGAAAAATTATTTAAAATTTGATATTTCTCCCGGATTTTAAAAGTTTATAATTACCATTGGAGGTTGAAACAATGCCAAAAAGCGTAGAAATCGAAGTTCAACCGGACGTGATAAATTGGATTTTAAATCGAATCGCTAATGAGGAAATAAATCAAAATATTCTCGAACAGTTAAAGTCTTGGCGTGATCTTACGGCAAAGCCACGTTATGCCGAAATCGAAAAAATTAGTAAAAAAATCCATATTCCTTTTGGTACGTTTTTTCTTCAAAAACCTCCAAAAGAGGATAAGTCTACAATTGAATTTCGAACTTTAAACAATAGAAATAATACGAATTACAGTTTAAATTTAGAGGATACTTACAAGAAAATGAGATCCATTCAGGACTGGATGACCGACTTTAAAAAAGATGAAAGTGAAGAATCTGTTGAATTTATAGGATCTCTAACTATTGATACCGACTATAGCCAAGCGGCACAAAAGGTCCGGGAAACTTTGGAATTAAATGAAGATTGGAATACTAAATTTAGTTCCCCTGAAAGACTTTTTAGTAAGATTCAAGCTTTACTGCAGAATAACGGAATACTGTTTATGAAGAATAAGTTTGTCGGTGTCGATACTCATCATGGAAGAAAGTTAGACGTAAATGAATTTAGGGCTTTTGCCTTAACAAATACTATAGCTCCCTTGATATTTATTAATCAAAACGATAGTATAACCGGTCAAATTTTCTCGAGTATCCATGAACTCATTCATCTTTTCTTAGGAGAAGATAGTTTATTTAGTGACTCGAGTTTAAATACAAACTCTCATGATTTAACAGAAACATTTTGTAATAAAGTAGCTGCGGAATTATTGGTTCCGAAAAATTTGATAACCGAAAAGTGGGGATTAGAAAACGAGGCACTAACAGATAAAATAAATCGATTGGCTAAATATTTTAATACCAGTCGTCAAGTGATTATTTATAGAGCATCTGATCTTGATTTAATAAATAAAACTGAGAAAAATCACTTATTAGCCCAACTTAAAGGTTACGACTTTAATTTGGATAAGACAACCGATGAAAACAAAAATGTTTTTATTCCTTATTCTGCTAAATTAAAAGCGCGGATGGATAAAAATTTCCTAAAAGCTCTAAAAAAAAGTGTATCTAACGGAGATACTTCCTATACGGAAGCGATGCATTTGACAAAAACAAATGTACAAAACTTTTTTAACTTGATGGAGCAAGTTAGTGATTGAAAGCGACATCATAGCTGTAATTGACACAAATTGTATCATTGGTTTTTTTAAAGGGAATTATCAGCCTGAGGATCGAAATTCTTTTTTTGACCGGTTGAAGATGTTAATAGAAGCCCAAAAAGTGCTACTCATCAAACCTGTAAAAGATGAACTGACCAATGTTTCAAAAAAAGATGAAATAGCTCAGTGGATTAGTGAGATTGATAAAGAGGCGATTATTTATCCGGGGAATGATTTAGAAATAGTTCTAAATGTTCAAAAAATAATGAACCATGTCAACGACAGTCCCTACTATAAAAGATCTAGTTTTGATATTTGGCTGGACAAGATAGCCGACCCAAACATTATAGCTACGGCGATGAAATATCATTGTACGGTTTTTACGTTGGAAGGAAAAAAGAAATCTAGAGACGCAAATGAACCGTCAGGACGGGAACCTAAAATAACAAACATTTGTGAGGATTTTGGAGTTCGAGTTATTGACCTGGAAACTTTTCTTCAATTAACTGGTTTATCTCTCAAAAAGAATTCATAATTTTAGAAAAAGGCCTGTTGAATTCAAGATTTGAATTACAACAGGTTTCTTCTTTCTCGAAGATAGAAAAAGTAAATTATGAAATTGAGCTCACAAGGTAGTTAAAAAACGTAGAATTCTACGGATTTTTTAAATGGAATTAAAAAGAGATCATTACCTAGAAAAACTTATTCGCAAGCAAAACAACGGGCTAATCAAAACCATCACGGGAATTCGGCGTAGTGGAAAAACCTACTTGTTATTTAAACTTTTTAAGGACGAATTGTTGAAAAGCGGCGTGGATGAAGACCACATCATTGAAGCGAGCTTTGACTCCTTCGAATTTTTGAAGTACCAAGATCCGGAAGTTTTTTATCCATACATTAAAGAAAAAATCAAAGACGATAAACAATACTATCTTTTGTTCGATGAAATTCAGCTTTTAGGTAACTTTGAAGCGGTCCTTAACGGATTAAACCGGCTTCCCAACGTCGATATTTACGTTACAGGGAGTAACGCAAAATTTTTGTCGAAAGATATCATCACCGAGTTTAGAGGAAGGAGCGATGAAATTCATTTAAGTCCGTTGAGTTTTAAAGAATTTTATTCGGTTTATTCCGGAAGTTTAGATGAGGCTTGGAAAGCTTACATTACTTACGGAGGCCTTCCTCCCGTGGTATTACTTAATACGGACGAAGAAAAAAGTGAGTTTCTCAAAAACCTCATTTGCGAAACTTATTTAAGCGATATTATGGGAAGGTACAATATAAAAAATCCCCTTCTATTTGAAAATGTTTTTGACGTCTTAGCTTCCAACATCGGCTCTCTAACAAACGCAAATAAAATCAGTAAAACGTTTGAAAGCCGTTTCAGAGAGAAAATCAGTTATTTGACCGTAAAGAAATACTTAAAGTATTTTGAAGATTCTTTTATAGTAAAGAGCATAAACCGTTTTGACGTTAAAAAAAGAGAGCCCATTGGTGGGCTCCGAAAAATCTACTTCACCGATATCGGGATTCGTAATGCGAAACGCGGTTGGCAAAAACTTGAAGAGGGGAGAATCCTGGAAAACGTCGTCTTTAACGAACTCATCTTTCGAGGATACGATGTCGATATCGGAGTGGTTTTTAATGTTGAAAAAGACGAGGACGGGAAATCCATCCGCAAAAATTATGAAATTGATTTTGTCTGCAATAAATCCTTCAATAAAATCTACGTTCAGGTCGCTTTATCGGTTGACGACGATAAAAAGCTAGAGCAAGAGCTTCGGTCTTTAAAAGAAGTGAACGATTCGTTTAAAAAAGTGTTAATCACGAAAAGCGCTTCGGTTTCCTACGTCAATGAGGACGGGATCCACATCATGAATCTGTTCGATTTTTTGCTGGGTGAAGATTTATAAACACAGAGCTACCAAACTACTGACGAGGAAACTTAACCGTAAATTTAGGGATAAAGAATGTTGTTTTTCGATTGAAATATTACCAAAAAAAATTAGCAAATTTTTTCTAAAAATTTTTTAAAAAATACAAAAAATCCTTTAAAATCGAGTATAATAGGAACTGTACATAGACAATGGATTACAGCCGAAGGGAATTAAATTTAAAATTTATTTGAAGTTTTCTTTGAATAGTTAATAGTTGTCCTTACTCATATAAACCTTCTCGGCTGTTTTCCTTTTTCTCGACTAAATTTTACTCGCTTTCAAGAAGCCCGTCCGCGTCTTTGATACGGTCTTCGTATTCGGTCTTTTCTTTATAAATCCCCGGTCCACGGGAAATTTTTACGGTCTTTCCTTCTTTCTTCTTAAAAGTTCGAGCAAGTTCATAGCGACGTTGGTCCGTACGACGGATCCCGATCGTAGAAGTATAACGAAAAATCAGGGATACCATCTTTTCTACGTCTTCGTCCCTACAGAGGACGGTAAATTCGGTTCCCGGTCGTCCCTTTTTCATATAGACCGGCGTTAGGATCACGTCGAGCGCCTCTTTTCTTAGCTCATTGCAGGCAAAACCGATCTGCTCTCCCGTCATGTCGTCTACGTCAAAATTAAGAGAGACGACGGTGTTTGTTATATCTTCTTCGGCCAGTACCGCGCGTAGTACGTTCGGCCCCGACAGTTTTTTCTTTCCAAAACCGTAGGCGCTTTCTTCTATGCGGACCACCGGTACGTCAAAGCTATCGACAAAATATTTCAAAAGAGCCGCTCCCGTAGGGGTTATCAGTTCGGTTCGGTAGTTTCCGGAATAAACTGGCAGGCCTTCTAAGAGGCGCAGCGTAGCCGGAGCCGGGACGGGAAGGACCCCGTGAGCCGTCTTGACCGTACCCGATCCGGTACAAATGGGATAGGAGTAGATCTTAGACGGGCCGATCTTATCGATCAGTAAACAGGCGCTGACGATATCGATGATGGCGTCGACCTGTCCGACTTCGTGGAAGTGTACGAGTTCCACGGGCTCGCCGTGGACTTCGGATTCGGCCTCGGCCAAAAGCCTAAAAACGTTTTTGGCGTTTTCTTTCACCTTTTCAGGGATCTTAAGACCGTCGATGATGGCGTTGATGTCTTTGAGGTGGGTATGTTTTAGGTCTTCGACTTTTACGTCAAACCGGTACCCGTCGAGGACGTCGTGGACTTTTTCAAAAGTACCCCTTACGCCCGCGACTTCGATTTCACTTAGTTCTTTAACGTCGGGTTTTAAGCCGTAAAGCGCGGCGGTGATCATATCACCGGCCGCACCATTGGCTGGATCAAATATTAAAATGCTCATCTTTCCTGTACAATTAGTGCGGCGCTATAGCCCGCTCCAAAACCGTTGTCGATATTGACGACGGTCACGCCGTTGGCGCACGAATTCAACATCGAAAGCAGCGCGGCCATGCCTCCGAGCGAGGCACCATAGCCGACGCTCGTGGGGACCGCGATGACCGGGACCCGGGCAAGACCGGCGATAACGCTCGGCATCGCGCCTTCCATTCCAGCGACCGCGATGATACAGTCGGCTTTGTTGATCTCTTCCTGAAACGAAAGCAGGCGGTGGATCCCGGAGATCCCGACATCGCTGACCGAACGGACTTTAGCCCCCATAAAACGGGCCGTGATGGCCGCTTCACCCGCGACCGGAAGATCGGAAGTTCCGGCACAGAAGACGAGAACGGTTCTGTCGCCTTCTTTTGGAAGCTCGCCAAGGGTCGCGCACCGGCTGATCTCGTCGTAATCGATGCCCAGATCTTTTAGCTTTTCGGCCTTTTTCTTTGATAGCCTTGTGATCAGGACCGGTAGATCCCCGCTTTTTATCATTTCCTCTAAGATACCCCGTATTTGGAAGGCCTTTTTGCCTTCGGCAAAGATCACTTCCGGAACGCCCTGGCGCACCCTTCTATGATGATCTACTTTTGCAAAGCCCAAGTCCTCAAAAGGCTTAAGGCTGACGTAATCGACGATGGCTTCTTCGTCGATCTTTCCTTCTTTGTAATCTTTTAAAAGTTCTTTTAATTTATCCATAATTATCGTTTTTATTACCGGGAGAAAGATTATGCGAAATACAATATAATATAATCTAGTTTAGATTTAAAAGGAGCCCGAATGAAAACTACTTGTGAAGTCTGTGGACGCGAACTCGGCTTTTTTGAACGTTCGCTAAAGATCGAGCAGACCCGGCTGGGCCTGTCGTATAAGACCCTGTGCTCGGACTGCCACCGGAGCATTTTATTGGCCGTCGATAAGATCGAGGCGATGGTCGCCCAGGTCGAACATGACCTCAAAGACCTCGTTCACCACTACCGCTACGCGGCCACCGACATTAATATTTTGATCTTTCTAGCCGTTAAGGCTATTTTCTCAAATGAACCGCAATTCTTTCAAGCGGATAATATACTTAATACGACTTTCTTTCCCGAAGAGGTAAAAGAGGTCAAGACCCGTTTTGACTACCTGGTCCAAATCGCCTACAAGATCCTTCGCGAGGGCTTTTTACCGGTACTCGGGCGTTACGGCCTGGAGTCCTTTGACGCTTTTTACGGTTACATGACGAGAGATTCCCTCTATTTTAACCAGATCCGCAGCAACTGTGGGGTAGACGGCGACATCGTCTACACGGACCTGTACGTCTGTCCGGCCGGGCTCGTCTTCTTTGACACCCGCCACGGTTTCGGGCGCACGCTTTTTGTCAGCAAGGACCGCACGATCCGCTACGAACTCAGCCACACGGGAGCTACGTACGACCTGACGATCCTTCGCCAACAATTTCGCGGCACCGGGCAGCACCCGGAGATCCTGTTTAACCGGAAAGATCTCAGAAACGAACTCGTAAAAAAACTCGAACAATACAACAAGGAAAAAACCACCCGCATCGAGAGCGAACTGAAGAACCTGATCGAAAACCTAAACGTCGAGATCGAAAAAAATCTTCGAAACCTCCATCCGGACGAAGAACTCGAAGCGATCCCGCTCGACTCGGTGCTCGTGAGCATCATCAAAACGCTCTTTGAAGAAGACATCGATCAGGAATTTATCAAGGAAGCGCCCGAAGGGCTGCTCGAGATGATCATCGAGCGTTGCTATCCGGTCAATTTCGAGCGCTCGGGGCTGGCCGAGATCGGCGACATCAAAGATTATATCAACGACGAGTGCCGCTTTATCACCGATTTTAACGCTTCTTTCGGATCGAGCGAGCCGAGTGAAGCCTTCGCCTTTTTGACCCCGAGGGCCTATATGATCGAACTCATCGACTCGAAACACACCTATATGCAGGCG
>CANRHG010000032.1 GCA_947630385.1 uncultured Eubacteriaceae bacterium | reverse complement strand
CTTTAGACAGATTCCCGTGACTGGACTTTCACCAGCAAGATCAGTGCCATGCCCGGCACACAAGAAAAAGCGCAGAAAATCAAACGATTTTCTGCGCTTTTTGAATCTAAAGAATATTGTCAGTTTCTATTGATCATTACTTTCTTCTTTTTTCCGTTTAAATCTTACAACACCTACGATCACAAGTGTCGCGACCGATGAAGCAAGTAGCGCTGCAAAGAGCGGGATCATCGGGTTTTCGACCCCGGTCTGCGGTGAAGTCGATTTATTGTTATTTACCGTCCTCGTGCTATAACTTCTTGGGCCGGTTGTACTCGTGCTCGTCGGATTACCGTTATCGCTATTGTTGTTAGGATTACCATTATCCGAGTCTCCAGGACTGTTCGGTGGGTCACCGATGACGACTTCGTTTGAAGGTTTCGGATTTTCGTTCGGGTTTTCATCCCAGTCGACGTAAGCTGTATTTCTGAAGTATATCTTTTCAGTCACGACCGCAGGCAGCTGGCAGCCGAACGAAACTTCGATCGTGTAAGACTCACCGACACCAAGTTCATCGAAGTGCCAGGTGAGAACTCCGTCCTCTAGAGTAACTCCACCGGTTGTCCGTTCAGAAATCAAAGTAAGACCTTGTGGGACTTTATCCGTGATCACGATATTGTGGGCTACAACGTCTCCGGTGTTGGTGACCGTAATATAATAGGTCACGCTATCTCCCGGGATAAATTCGATATAGTCTTTCGTTCTCGGATCTCTAGGCTGTCCTTCCGGTGTGAAAGTTGCCTGTTCCTTTTCAATCTGAATGTCCGGTTTTCCTAACGGATTTTCCGGTTCCTCCGTCGCGTTCCACGGACCGTCTCCGACCTGAACGAAGGCCTGATCTTTTACAATGTTAGCTTCTGTTGCCGTTTCATTTACAACGACCGTTAAAGTAACGCTGCCTCCGGTATTCGGAGCAACGTCTGGGATCGTCCAGTTGACCGTCCCATGGTAGTCGTAGTCGACCGAACCCTGGGTTAGAATACCATTCGGATCGTAAACGCCGCCGTCTGAAGCTGAGATAAAGTCTAAACCTACGTCTAGCGGATCGACGATGTTTACGTCCGCGCTTTCGCTTCCGTAATTGAAGTAAGTGATCTCATAAGTGATCGTTTCCCCTACTTCTACGCCGTAGCCGTCTCCAGGCGTTAGTTCTCTCTTATGTTGTTCTTCATTAAACGGATTTTCTGGGATTTCCGTCTGGCTCCACTCGTTTCCGATTTGAATGTCGGCCTGGTTATAGACCATACCTTTATCGGCGATATTACTGTTTACTCGAACCGTGAGCGTAACGACGCCACCTTCTCCAGCCGGAACGTCTTTAAGCGTCCAGGTTACAACACCGTGATAGGAATAACCTGGAATTGGAGCTCCGCCCGGAAGGTTTGCGCCTTCAACGTACGAGCCATTATCGCTAGCTGAGACGAAGTCTAAGCCTACATCAAGCGGATCGGCGATCGTAATATCCTGAGCCTTATCTGTGTCATTGACGTAACTGATCTGATAAGTGATTGTTTCACCGATAGCTACGCCGACGCCACTACCCGGAGTGATTTCTTCTTTATGGTTTTCATCTAACGGGTTATCCGGCTCTTCGGTAGCCTGCCAGTCGTTTTCGGGGTCTTTTACGAAAGCCTGATTGTCGACTTTAATTCGTCCGAAAGCCTCAGAGTTTACTCTTACGACGAGCGTGACTTTTCCGGTCGCTCCAGGAGCTACGTTCGGGATCGTCCAGGTAACGACGCCGTGGTAAGGATAGTCGACCGTTTGACCACTCGGAAGACTTGCGCCTTCTTCGTATTTTCCACCGAAGTCGGCGTAGACGAAGTCAAGCCCTTCATCGATCGCATCGACGATCGTTACGTCTCCCTTGGTCGAAGCGTTGTTCGTATAAGTGATCGAATAGGTGATCAATTGACCAACTCCGACCTGCTGTCCGTCTCCAGGGGTGACTTCTTCTTTATGTGGTTCTTCTTCCGGTTTATCGTTAATGAAGCTAGCCTGAGCGTAATTCCCACTCGTTAATATTCCGGAGTCTCCGGTGACGTTTGTTGTATAGCCGTCCTGATTTGCTTCGGCTTCCGTGACCGTATAGTGCGTATTTTCGGGTAGGCCTGTAGCTGATTTTGACTGACCATTACTTAGCGTAAAGGTAGCTACACCATTTTCAAAGAACATGTCACCGTAGGTTCCGTTGATCGACGGATCGTCTAAGGTTACGGTAAAGGTAAAGTTTTTGGTCTTATCTCCCGAACCTGTTACGGTCTTAGAAACCGTAAGTTTCGTGTCTTCTAATGGGTTTTTCGGTTCTTCCGTAGGTTCAAAATCACCGTCTCCGACCTGAACAAAGGCCTGGTCTTTTACGATCATTTCAAGCATGGCTTCTTCATTGACCGTGACCGTTAGAGTAACGCTTCCCGTTGCTCCAGGTTCTACTCCACTAATGACCCATTTGACATAGCCATTAGATTCATAGTCCGTTGAAAGTTTATAGTCGTCTAAAGCAGAATTTTCGAGATACTGACCACCATCTGAAGAACTCAAATAACTTACGCCTTTATCAAGTGGATCGACAATCGTGATATCTTGTACCTCGTCACTTATATTTTGATAAGTGATCTCATAAGTGATCGTATCTCCGACTTGAACCATTTGTCCGTCACCCGGGTCCGTTTCAAACTTATGTGGACCTCCGAGCGGATTTTCGGGTTCTTCGGTAAACTTCCAGTCATTTTCTGGATCTCTTACAAAGGCTTGATTTAGAACTTCATCATTTACTTTAGCATTTTCGTTGACACGAACCGTTAGCGTGACCGTTCCGGACTCACCAGCCGGTACGTTTGGAATTGTCCAAGAAACTACACCGTGATAGCTGTAATTCGTAGTAAGTCCATCGGAAAGTGTTGCACCTTCGACGTAGGTTCCACTGTCGGAAGCTTCAACGAAGTCAAGTCCGTTATCTATTGGATCTTCGATTTTTACGTCAGCTGTGGAATCGGAATTATTTGTGTAAGTGATCGTATAAGTAATTAACTGTCCTATACCGACCGTTTCACCTTCGCCCGGAGTATCTTCTGTCTTGTGAGGTTCATTTCCAGGTTTATCGTTGACAAACTCGACTTCTGCGACTGCTCCATGAGACTCGATTACTCCACTCTCATTCGTAGAGCTCGTTTCATAGCCGTACTGATTCGCATCGTTTTCTACGACTTCATAGTGGCTACCCGCGGGTAGACCTTCGGCTGTTACGGTCTGTCGATTACCTAAAGTAAAGGTAGCTACACCGTCGACAAACGTCATATCCCCATAGGGTCCACTTAGCGGTTGTCCGTCCGGACCGGTTACGGTTACTGTAAAGTTAAATTGTCTATCTGTCTCTCCGGCACCGCCCGTAACGGTCTTAAGAACCGTAAGATCACCTTCGTTAAGCGGGTTTTGTGGTTCTTCCGTAGCTAGCCAGACATTGCCCGGTCCTTTAACGAAAGCCTGGTTTAAAACTTCATCTTTTACTAAAGCCGTATTATTAACTCTTACAGTTAAGGTAACTTTAACAGTTACTCCCGGTTTAACATCCGAGATCGTCCACTTAACGTAACCGTTATAGTTGTAATTATAAGGAGAAGGAACACCTTCCGGAAGTTTCTGGTTTTCAAATAACTCGTAAGGTTCAGTAGCTGATACAAAATCTACGCCTTGGTCTAGCGGATCGATTATTTCAGCTGTGACGGTTTCACTCGAGTTGTTGGTATAAGAGATTTCATAAGTAATAGTATCTCCTACTTTAACGCCTTCCCCATCTCCAGGTGAGGTCTCAATCTTCTTCAAATCGTCGTTTGGTTTGCTATTGACGAATTCTGCTTCAGCCGTACCTCCAGAAGGAATCGTACCTGTGTCATCAGTCGCGTTGGTTGTGTAACCGTCCACACTAGCTTCTACTACTGTATAGGTTATTCCTGCTGGTAAATCGGTAGCAGTCTTACTTTCACCGTGTTTTAACGTAAACGAAGCCACACCGTTCTCGAACTTCATGTCGCCATAAGTTCCGTTAACAGAAGTATCACTTAAAGTAACGGTAAAGTTAAATCCTTCTGATATATCTACTTGACCCGTGACGATCTTAGAAACGGTTAGGTTTCCAAATTCTTCTTTAGGCTTATCGTCTGTTATATATTCGGCAACATCATTTGAGATTTTAAAGCTCTTTGGTTCTTTTAAATCTCCAATTCCCTTTCCGTCATCACTGTGGAAAGCTTCGTCCGGATTGGCTTTTGTGCCTTCGTAATTCTTATTTAAGAAATGTTCAAGTTCACAGTAGTAGCCCGCTTCTGAAGCTTTCTCGGCATCCGCAACATTAAAAGTGGCCGGCTTAGCTGTACTAACTCCTTCCTTATAAGAAGGACAGAAACTTGGACAAGTGTCCTTATAACCTTCAACAAAGTTTTTGTTACCAGGTAATCCATCATAAGTAAGATAAGCATGATCGAGCCAATAAGTTTCGGGTTTTGCGTTTTCATTTACGGTCGCAGCAAAATAAACGGTTGCCCTTTCTCCCGGATCAAGATCAAACTCAGAACTTCCAATTATAGTTCCACTTTCAATATCAAGATCTGGAGCATCGGCTTCTTCCGAATCAAGAGGTTCAAGACTAATACCTCCATTGCCAATACTTGAATCGTTATCTACAAAATCTAAGAAAGGCGGAATGACGTTGTACAGCTTTATTCCAGTTGCTTCTACTTCGCCGGTATTTTCAACCAAGATTTCATAATCAACTCGATTATTATCTTTCGACTTGCTTAGTTTTTGAAGTTTATCTTGGTTAAAATGGTTTGTAGCGTCCTTATGTTGAAGTTGTATAACGACGTGGGGACTAGTCTGACCTTTATTATTATAAAAATCCTCTTCTGCCGTTTCTCCTGCTTTGATGCTTCCCGTAGTTTCGTTTCCTTTGGTTCGGGTAGGTTCTCCATCTACGGTTTTACTATCGTAAGTTGTCGTATAGCCATTGGCTTCTTCTTCTGTAACCGTATAGGTCGTTCCGGCCGGTAGATTTTCCGCAATCGCATAGTCACCATCCTTTAATCCAAATTGAGCCTTACCATTTTCGAAAGTCATTTCGCCATACTGACCGTTAATCGTGCTATCACTCAAAGTGACCGTAAAGTTAAATTCGCGATCTCTTTCTCCTTCGCTACCCGTGACGTGTTTTTCAACGATAAGGCCTCCAAAATCTTTTTCTAAGAAGTTAGAATAAGTACAACTTGCGTTTCCTTCGGCGGTTATTTGACCCTTTTCTCCTACAGATTTTGAAATGTATCCTTCTGGGTCTTCTATAACTTCATAATAAAGTCCTTCGGGAAGGCCCCAAGCTTTTTTCGTTTCGCCACTCTTTAAAGTAAAAGTAGCAACGCCATCTTTGAATTCCATTTCGCCGTAAGTTCCATCAACATCAGCTGTCTTGGAACTATCTTGGGTATCTTTTAAGGTTACAGTAAAGTTAAATGGTTTATTTAGGTCCCCCGCGCTACCTTGGACAATCTTTGAAACCGTAAGGCCAAATTTATTTTCATCTTTTGAATTTGTAAAGACAGCTTGAGCGAGTCCATTAGCTGTGATCTTTCCGGTATCTCCGATCGCAGTAGTCCTTGTAGCACCCTGTGGGTCGGTCTCTTCTACCGTATATTCAACGTTAGCAGGAAGGTTGTCAAAAGTTATAGATTCACCGTTTTTAAGAGTAAAAGTGGCTACTCCGTTTTTGAAAGTTATCTTTTCGCGATCTTCAAATTCATATGTATTATTAAATGAATCTTGACCTTCTAACGTTACTTTAAATTCAAATTGGGATTCTGATTCTGGGTAATCGTCATAACCTATGGCTATTTTACTGACTTGGAGACTTCCATAAAGATCTTTGCTATTAGTAAATACAACTTCATCTTTTTGATCTTGATCTAAAATTTCACCAGTAGCTTTTTCATCTGAACCCAAAGTACCATTAACCTCAAAACTAGTTCGATACTCATCCTTATTGAATTCATCTTCGGTAATTGTATAAGAAGTTCCAATAGGTAAATTGTCGGCTAAAGCTGTCTGTCCATGCATCAATTCAACTTTAGCTAAACCATCGATGAAATCCATATTTCCGTATCTTCCAGTTAATTCCGGTTTAATCGATACTTTGAAATGGAAGATTTTAGTCGTATCTCCCATATTACCTGAAACTAGTTTCTTAAGAGACAAACTTCCCGTTTTTGTCGTATTGGTGAAGACAGGAATATCTTTAGAAGGATTACCCTTATCTTTAGTATAGGTAACGCTGTCTACTTTAAGTTGATCACCTTCTTTTATGACAACGACCGTTATAGTATAAACGGACTCATCAGGCTCTATTTGTTTGGGCAGCTCATCTGCTTTTTCTCTTATTTCATAGGTGTAAATTCCAGCTTCTTGGAAAGTGACCGAACCAAAAGAGACCGTTCCACCAGCATTATTTTTAACCGTCTTTACATTACTTTCTGTTCCTTCGGGCATCGGAACTTTTTCGATATTTTTTCCTTCTTCAATTGAGCTTGGAGAGTCGGGATCTTCTGAACCTACTACATCGTCTTTTGGAGTTCCATCATCAGCCGGTCCGATTGGAGTATTTGGACCAACTTCGCCATCGTCTGGAGCCTCAACGTCTGTCTCAGGCGGCAATTGCCCGGTTCCGGTGTCTTCTTCGTCTCCGGCAGGTTCTTGTGGTTTAGGCTCTGGATCACCGGCAGTAGAACCTTCAGGCGGGTCAGTATCGGCTTCATCTATGACTTCTTCTTCAGTTTTACCTTCGTCATTTTCGCCAACCGTTGGGTCGTCCACAGTTGCCGAATCTTCGTCTGTAGCAACTCCCTCTTCTGGAGTTGCATAGGGCGGAAGGTCTTCCGATTCCGTTCCTTCTAATAAACTTGTTTTAAATCCTAGAGGATCGATCGTCCTATTTAATCTTTCCTGGATCGTTAGAGGGATTCCTCCAATATTTAATTTGGTTCTTAAAGTGACAACGGACAGGTCTTCATCCGTTTCTTCTGTATTTTGAACTTCGTCATCGGGATTTTCGCTTTGTTCCGGAATCGCTTCATCTCCCAAATCTCCGGATTCCAAATCTTCAGAATCATCCGCATCCTGAGCCGGCGGTTCTTCTTTGGAATCTTCCGGCACCACCTGTTCGGGTGTTTGTGGAGCAGAGTCTTCCGGTTCGGAAACCGAAGGATCATCGATGCTACTTTCAGGACCATATTGTGGTAATTCTTGGCCTGTCTCTGATTCAACCTTTTCTTCGGAAGAAAGAGGAGTATATCCAGTTCTTTCTAAAGTAAAGCTAAAATCGCCTTCATTGACCGAAACATCATCATTATTCTGATTCTTTAAGATCTTTTTAGTTTGAAGGGGAACCGAAACCGTTCCTTCTTTATATTTGTTGGTAAATTCTAGATTTACCTCGTAACTGTCATTTTCATTTTCTGGATCCTTAACACTATGACCATCCTCGTCTTTTGAAGAGATTTTGATTTCTGCTTGTTTTTTCCCTAAATAGTTACCTTTATCGTCGGTATCAAAGACCCGGATAGAAACGGTATATTCTCTAGTATCGTAAGTAAAGCCAGGATCTCCGGTTTCAGGAACTTTTTCTTTGATCGTATAAACGTAAGTTCCATTCGTATTAAAGGGAAGTTCACTAAACAGATTAAGAGTTTTTCTATCTGTTATGTCTGTCTTTTCGAAATGTTTCGTGACTTCTAAATTTCCTAAACCGTCAAACTTCGCTTCATTAATTTTATTATCTTTATTCTTTAATTCGACAAGATCAATCTCTTTGATTGGATCAACACTCGGATTATCTTGGCTCGGAGTGACAATAAACGTAAAGTCTTTTCCCTCTTCTGGGAATTTACCATCATCACTCGTAATTGACTTATTAAGATTTAAGGTAACCTTTGCCGGATCCGGGTGTTTTGTATTGTTAAAGACGATCTCAGTCGGGTCTATCGTCTGGGCAGTGACCGTTCCTTCCGCAGTTTTTACAGTCTCTGCTTTAACTACTTCTTTAGGCGTAATTTCAGTTTCATAACCTGGTGTTGTTTCTATGACTGTATAGGAAGTTCCAATAGGCAGCCCGGAAACCGTAATTGTTTGATCCTTCTTTAAAGTGAATTCCCAGCTTTCATCTTCTTTTTTATTTGATCCATTAAATGTGTCTCTTGATTCACTTCCATCCTCAGATTCTATAACGTAGTCAAACGGCCCATCTACCTTTAAATTTTCCGGTTTTTCTGGCGACTTGAGCGTTAAAGTAAATTTAAATTCTAGATTTTCATCGGCTTCCGTTGCATCGGTGAGAACTTTCTTAACTTTTAACGTTCCGGGATTATATTGGTTTACATACCAAGCTCCCTCTTCTTTGACTGTAGCTGTATCTCCTGCTACAGAGTAGAAAGGTTCGTTATCACTACCGACGGTTCCAAAAGTAGCTGAATTTACACCGGTTTCAGAAGTTTCTTCTGCGCTCCCATCTTTCTCACTTGGTTGATAAGTACTTTGTGAACGTTCTTGCTGATGAGTTACTTTTTCTAAGCTATAACCGTCCTTCACCGAGCCCTTTTCGGTAATTCGGTAATCAGAACCAGAGGCTAGGCCAGGGAAGAGAAGTCCTTCTTCGTTTCCTAACGTAAACTGAGCCGTATTTTTAGGTTCTAACTCTGGATCAAACATGTCGGATTTTAGTAATTTTTCTCCAGGTTGATATTGTCCGTTTCCATCAGGAGTTTCATTAGTCTTATAACCAAAATAAATACGACGCGTTAAAAATTTCGTTTCCAGACTGAATTCAGTCGTTATTGTAACGTCTGAAGTCTCTAAGTCATCCGGATCTTGGTCAAGATGGGCAATCGTAAAACCTCTTCCTTTTTCTAAATCATCTGGATTCTCAGGTAATTTACCGTAATTATCTCCAGAAGAAAACTTCCAAGCGCTGTCAGACTCTAGGCTTACCCCTTCGGAATCACTAGAAATCGTGCTCTGATCTACTTCTTCAATAGGAATGAGATAAATCGTTTTGAACCAGTAATCAATAGAGCCAGAACGATTAGATTCGTTAGACGTTTTATAGATACTCCAATATTTATTATTTTCCGTTCTATTCCCTGGGACGCTATCTGTTTTCATATAAACCGTTCGTCCTGCATCGGTAGCCTTAGACTCTTCTAATGTAAGATCATCTGGTGTATTTTGGAATAGACGTTTAACGTATTTAGAACTTCCGTCACTACTATTTTCTGTCCCACCTACGTAACCATAGTAAACTTGTCCATCTATATTTACAGTTGATTTTCCTTCTAACGGCATTCCCGTCGTAGGATCATAGTCTTCATAAAGACAATATTTGATATCATCTCCATCTTTCACCTGTTTTAAATGGACGTACTGACCTCCAACTTTTCCTATATAAGACTTGCTCGAATCAAAGTCTAATAACAATCCTTCATTACTCGTTCTTACGTCGATCGTATCAATCTGACGTTGCCATCTTCCTTTTCCTTCATTACCCCAATGATTGTAACGAAGATAAACAGCGTCTATGTAATTTATAGATTCTTCTCCAGCGACTTCATTATTTTTATTAACATTTTGAATATAGACTTGATATTCAAAACGTTTTTTTAGAAGTTCTTCGCGATTAGGATCATTTACATCAATGTCAATGGTTTTAGAAACGGATAAGAAAGAATTGTTTATTCTTAAAACACCATTATTTCCTAAATAATTAGCAATTTTTAAATTGTTACCCGTTCCGGAATTGCTCGAAATAGTCGGAACATAGTAGTTATTTGCAGTTTGAGTTTTATTTCCTATATAGAAATTCCCATCTAAATCTCCAACTTTGGCCCGCATATTTCGATACATATTACCGACACGAATTCCGCCTTTTTTTGCTGCAACCGCCCATTGAAATTCATTATTGTAATTTTGTTTTTGTAAGGCTGAATCTTGATATTTTTCCTTAAAAGCCGCTATTTTTTCAGCAAGCTTTTCTTGTAATTCTTTGCATTCTTTATAAGCACTCTCTAGAGGCGAGTCTCCGGTTTCGCCTTCTACAGGTGTAGAACTTAAATTGCAAGTATTTTGTAAATAGTCTTTTAAACTTGGTTGGGTAGTGTCTGTATAAAATAGTTTTTCATACGTTGGCTCACCACGGGACAAATCGCCTGTAGTAGTTTGCGAATAATAATCAGCATTGATAGAGTTGTCCGACATCAGAGTCCAACAGAGCATATCCCCGTTATTTATACTGTCCGATTCAATACCCGAACCAAAAGCAGAGCCTCTTCGAGCGATTACTCTTTGAACACTACGACCCCCGTACGTTCCGGAAAGTTCATTTCCTTTACTGTCCTTACCCACTTGATTTGTGTAAGGTAGGAAATATTCAACGAGTAAGAAGAAATAATCCGTGCTGTTAAAACTAAAGTTTTTAGTTTCGGAATCTCCAAAACCATCAGATGCAACGTGTTCTAAGAGATCTTGTTCTAGAAAGACAATCCCATTATCAACTACTTTGTAAATATTTCCTTTATCATCGGTAATATTCCCATTTCCAGTAGCTTCAGCTTTTCCCTTAGCCGTTTGGAAACTGGTCTCAGAGTTATAAACTCCCATGAACTCGCCGCCATCCCAAGCTCCTTTATCTAAGTCTCTATTTTGACCGTTTACATCTTCCCAGTGTTGACTACCATTACCTCCTGTATAATTTTCTTCGGGTGGCCATATCCCTCCACCAGTTTTATCAACAGCTTTTAGATTATTACCATTGACCCAATATGCATGGGCATAAAGAGGTAAGGGTTTTTGGAAAACGTAATAACGGTTATCTCCACTCGGAGAGAACGATACAGTAGGATCTCCAATTGTTCGATAAGGATTGGTATCTTCGAGGGCGTATCCTGTGTAGGTTGTTCCGCTATAATAATTTGAGTAGAAACTAAGTTCTCCCTCATCGTTTGTATTCTCAGTTATGTAATCTTCTGGAAGAGCGGCTACGTTAATTCCCGTTTGGTTTCCATTAGAGTCTCTATTAATGATTTCATCCATAACTCCAACGGAGTAGAATAGTCTTAGAGGCGTAGACTGATAACAATATTCTTCGTGACTAACATAATCTTCCCTTCCCTTTACTCCCGTTCCTTCAAGATGATCCGATCCTAAATTTGTTTCATAGGAAAGTACACCTTCCGGGCCCATTGTAATTGTTGCAAGTTGTGTTGGAATAGCAGCAGCGGGAACATTTAGATATAAAGAAGAATCGTATCCACTTTCTGGTGAGATATTTCCTTCGCTGTCTAAGAAATCTCCGGTATCTTCTGTCCAAACTCGAATATCAGATAAGCGGTAAGCTCCTGGAATTCCAGCATAAAAATCGTTTGTATCAGGATATTGACCATTTACCTTTTGGCTTTTCCAATTTTCTTGTATTTCGTCAGAAATATCTCCAAAAATTGGGTTTCGACGTAATAGATTTCGATCATCCGCTGTACAGGCAAACCGATATACAGTATATTTTGTATTTTGGACTTGTTCTGGAAATTGATCTGGTGGAGTCCCATCCGCAATATCAATAATTGGAATAAATTTTGTTAAATCCTTATATCCAAGACGTAGTTTCCAACCATCTTTCCAAGCGTCTTCTGCGTTATTTATACCGTCATAACCATAAGGATAAGTAGAACCTGTTTTAGAATCATAATAGACTCCGCCATCTACTTCTTTCTTTGTTGGATCGGCATATTTGATATTTTCAAAACCATCCTCAGGATCTCCCTTATACCATCCAGTTGGTAAAGACTGATTTACATCTATATCAGGGTTAATTCTTTTATAATTCGTATTCCAGTCGAAATCATAAACACCGGTTTGAACAAGACCATGCATTTCTCCAAATAGGAGCATTGACATATCGTAAGTTGTTTCTCCACCTAATTCCTCGCCGTTCGTATGATAAGGAGTAACATTTATTGATTGATTCTTTACTTCCATAAACTTACCGATTGGATCTTGGTAAGTAATGGAATCTCCTACACCTGCGTCATTATCACCTGAAATTGGAACAAATATTTCTCCAAGAATCAAAGATAAAATGTCGTTAAAAGTCTCTCCAATTTTTCCGGATTCAATATCATAAAAACCGTTATTATAAATAATGTTATTCTCTATATCTTCTTTTGTAACGGTTTCTCCATAGGTACTATCTCCTTCTGAAGGTAATTGAGCAATTTTAACTTTAATATCACCGTTACTATCTATATAAGGAGATATTGATCCTTCCTTATCAATATTTTCGTTAACTATTTCTTCATTGTTAGACCATTGTTTCCATAAATTCCACCTATTTAAAGCCCCATCTAAGACATTTTTCACAGAGTATCCTGGTAATTGTGAACTTAACTTCGGATTACTTAAACTTTCTTCTCCAGTAAATTCAAACTCTTTATTTGCGTCAGACCATTTTGAAGTATCAAGAAAATAATTTTTGGGGTCCATAGTAGGATATAAACGCATTCTACCCCACTGAGGAACATGTTTACTATCCACACTCACAGTATAAGTTAATAAATCTTTTTTACTATCTTCTGTAGCTTTGTTCTTTTCCCATCCATTTTTATAATGTTCATTCACTACTGTTTTCATATAGGAGGCAGTCATTAAAACTTGAAGAATAGTTCCTGAGGTTCCAAGATGAGCAGTATCGTTACTATAAAAAATTCCCGCATAATTCCAATGAGGCGCAGTTTCAAGTGTTCCACTTTTTTTTCCATCAACTCCAATATTATGAAGCGAAGTAATTTTATTATTATCAGTTATTCCTGGAAGATAAACTTTATACCATTCATCACCAATATTATTTGGTAAACGATGAGAATAATCTTTTAGATCGAACCATAAACTATTGTCGTCGTTTAAATAATAAAGACCTTCAGCATTTTCGTTATATTTTTCTTCGTCGAATTGTCCATAATATCTTGGATGAATTTCATCGTTTCTATAACCTTCTTTTAAATATTTCTCTGTTGTATCATCATTCCAAGTCCAATTTTCCATTTCATTAAAAGCAAAGTTCGCTCCTCCATCAGTCATGATCATAGTCGCTGGGATACGAGCCACTGTGGATAAAGCTCCCGTACTTAAATTTTCAGAATAAGTCGTTGCATTTGAATCAGCTAACTGTTTATATGCAAGAAAAATTCCTCCCTGAGTATTTGTATAATATCCAACATATTCATCCGCTTTTAATTCCTTTGTTTCATCTAAACCCATCTTCTCAGAACAACTTAAATATTGTTCTGACGTTTGTGATTCATAACCAGGATAAGCTTTAACTTTGTTAATCTTATTTTTAAATTCTTCGGCTAAAGGATAGTCTTCATTTTCGTAAGTAGTAGTATCTATGTTATTACTTACAATCCAATCATGATCTATCCATTGATTCTCTGCATTCGATTCAGATAGAACTCCCGTATAAGTATTTAATTTAGCGTGAGCTTCAATTGTATAACAGGCGTCTCGGTTAACTTGCCATATCCATTCTCCGTCTTCAAAATCTAAATCATCTGGTGAATATAGGGTTTCCATTCCGCCAACTGTTAAATAAGGAATGTTTTCTTCATCGTCTTTATGTTTATAATGAGCTAAAGGCATTATTACAGAAGCTCCAGCTCCATAACCACAAACTGCCACCCTGTTTTGAGGATTTTGAGCCATCAAGTTATCAATAGTCTCATTAATAGCGTTTAATGTAGAATTTATCCGAGAATTTTCAATTCTCTTGTCCATAGTCCGCTCATCTTCTGAGACAGCTAAATAGTCATCTTGATTTTCTGGCCCAATATCATAACGAGTATCTTGTGCCATGGATCCAGACATGTCAAAAACAATAACG
>CANRHG010000031.1 GCA_947630385.1 uncultured Eubacteriaceae bacterium | reverse complement strand
AGGTGTGGGTCGAAGGAGAAATTGCTGTGAAGGGCGTACCGGCTCTGCGGGGTCAGTTCATCGACTCTACTCGACCAGTTGATGAGGTTGGCGATGTTCTTATGGCTGATCTCTACGCCCTTGGGCATTCCGGTAGAGCCCGAAGTGTAGATAATGATAAAAAGATCTTCCGGGCTTATCTCCGGTAAGCTTAATCCCCTGGACTCTAAGGAGGAGAGTTCGTCCGTCGTTATGATCTCACCGTCGAAATTCGGGATTTTTTCCAGCAAGTTTTCGTCCGCGAGAACGAGCGGGACGTTGGAGTCCTCAAGCATGAACTCCAGTCTTTCCTGGGGGGATTTTAAATCGAGCGGAAGATAGGCCGCGCCCGATTTTAAGACGGCAATCGGTAGAAGGACCATGAATTCGCTGCGCTCGATCAAAATAGCGACGATGTCTCCTCGTCCGATACCGGAGTCTATGAGTTTTTCGGCAAGCCGGGTAGTGAGCTCATCGATCTCTTTATACGTGTAATTCCTGTCTTCAAATTCAAGCGCTATTTTGTCCGGGCTCTCCTTAAGCGTTTCATAAAAACGTTGCAAAAAGAGCTTGTTAAAATCGACCGGTATTTCTTCGTCCCGGCTAATATCCAAAACCCGTTCGACTTCGGCCCCGTCTACGAGTTCGATCTCTTTTAAGCTTTCTTTGTTTAAGATCTCCGAAAGTATTTGTGTGTAGAAGTTTGCGAAATTTTCGATCGTCTCTTTTTCGTAGAGATCCCCCTGGTATTCGTACTCGAGATCGTATCCGTTCTCCCGTTGCATCACGGTAAGACTCAGGGGCGACATCGCGTCTTTGACGGGCGGATGGTAAACATCGACCTTCGCGTCGTCCAGATAAAAGTTATGGCCGATGTTCTTTTGGAAGATAAACTGGATATCGCTGTCAAACCCGTACTCTCTTACGAGTTCCTGAAAAGGGTATAGGCTGTTTTTTTGGGTACTGTGTTGGTTTTCTTGTACGCTTCTTAAGAAGTCCTGTACGCTCATTTCTTCGTCGATTTTCATCTTAAGCGGAAGGGGCTTTAACATCATACCTACTGTGACCCTCATCGATTTATCGGCCCGGCCGTGATTGACCGCAAAGATGAGTGACTCTTCCTGTCCGAGGAACTTTGCGGTCGTATAAAAAAGCGTACCTAAAAACAGAGAGTTTTCCGTCAGACCGGACCTCTCTAAGAAGTCTTCGATCGACTTGCCCCTGAATTCTTTGGGAATAAAATGAACCAGACGGTGGTTGGGATGGTTTTCCGTATCTTCTTCCTTAAAATCAAAAGGAATTCTTGAAGAGACTTCGGCGTCGTCAAAGCGGTCTTTAAAAAACTGGTGGGAGGCTTCATAGGCCGGGGTTTCTTTGATTTTTTCCTCAAAAACGGAGATGTCGAAAATACTGACTTCTTCCGGCTCGAGTTCTTCCCCTTTATAAGCCGCTGCGATCTCACTTTCGATTTTACTGGTCGAGGTCCCATCGAAAGCGATGTGGTGATAGTCCCCGATCAAGACGTACTCGTCTTCGGTCTCAAAGATTTTATAGCGGTACAGCGGTCCTTCGGCCAGGTCAAAGGGGTGTACAAAATCTTCGAGCGCTTGTTCCAACGCGTCTTTTGAAATTTTTTCAACCGGGATCTCTACGTCAAATTTTTTAGGTTTCGTCGCCGGTCGTCCCGTCTCTTCGGTGATGATGAAATTTGTTCCGGCATGGTTTTCAATCGCCTTTTTAACGGCTGCCTTAAAACGCTCGATATCGACCCCTGTGTCCTTGCGGACGGTATAGCGCAATGGAATATTATATAAAGTTGAATCCGGAGCCTTGATGCATGCCACGTAGACACCCATTTGGGTTTGCGTTAGCGGATAAACTTCCTGTTTTACTTTTTTCGCCTCGGCGAGTGTATTTGTAATCGTTTCTTTTGTGGACGGATTTTTCATTAAACGACCTTTCTATAGCGTAATTTTAATTTCGTTCATTCCCAGTACTTTGTCGGACTCTACGTTTTTAAGCCCGTCGATTTCTAAAGAATCAAGATCAACGTTTGGTCCGTTGACCCTACAATTTATAATTAGATCTTTATCGTTTTCGTTTATTCGAACGTCGACGTCGAAGGCGGGCTGTGCCTCTTTTTTAAGTCGACTGAGCGCGCCGGTAATTACCGGGGCCTTTGTTTTAAGCCTCGGTTCGCTCTTTAAAGCGCTCTCGATTTTTTCTTTCGGATGATCCGATTTTAGCGAAAAGTTTGCGACCTCGCTCTTATCAGGCTCTAGTAATAGTAGGTTTTCATACTTTCCTTTGCCCCGGACTTCTTCGTATTTAAGCATTCCAACCGCAAGAAGCAGCGTCAAATACTGAGCGACGACTATTCCTACCCAGACCCCGTTTAGGCCCATAAAACTACTAAAAATATAGGCGACGGGGACCGAGAGCAGTCCGTTTGCGAACGAGACGATCAACGACATCCGGTTTCTCTGCACGGAAGTGAAGTAATATAGGAATAAAAAGGTTAGTCCCATGCCCGGATACGAGAGCGCCGTGACCCTTAACGCCAGATTCGTCTCCGGTAGCTCGGAAGCGTCCTTTATCCCAAAGAGGAAGGAAAAAGCCGAAGGAAAAATCTCATAAAAGACGACGATGACCAGTAAAATAGCGAGCGTGTAAAGAACAGCACGCCTAAAGGTGTAGACCACGCTTTTGTTGTCGCGCTGGGCATAAAACGTACTGATCAACGGGACCATCGTCTGGCAGGCCCCCATCACGATGGACGAGACGAGGATCAGGGCCATTGAGGCGACGGACATCGCTACGATCCCGTCGTTGCTCCCATGGTACTGGACCATGTGGTTAAGGAAAAAGACGCGGACCGTGACCAAAAGGGTCGCAAAAGCGCCGGCAAGCCCGGTCGAAAGTAACGAGTAGAGCATTTTAAAAAACTCTCCTACATGTTTACAGATCCCAAAATCAAACCAGAGCGTATTCTCTTTATAAAAGAATTGGGAGAGCATAAGGATAAAAGAGACGACGTTTCCGATTACGGTCGCGATCGCAGAACCGGCAATTCCGAGATGAAAAATCGCCATCAAGACGTAATCCATCACAAGATTAATGACACTGGAGATGATGATGAGGTTAGAGGCAAATTTCGGTCTGCCGTCGCTTCGGATACAGTAGACAAAGCTGTACAGGTACAGCTGAAAGGGTGTTCCGATAATAAACGGAATGTAATACGCCGTGATGAGCTCTTCCATATTTTCAAGGCTCGTGAGGAAGGTGACGATCTCGTTTAAAAACAGAAACTGAAAGACCATCAAAAGGACCGTCAAAACGGTGACCGTGACAAAAGCGACCGTGAGAATATCATGGGCTTCTTCTTTCTTTCGTCCGGCCATCGCCAGTGAGATGAGCGTCGAAGCTCCCAGTCCAAAAAGGACCGTCAGCGCAAAATATAACTGATTCACCGGTGAAAGAAGCTGTATGGCCGCCATCGGATTGCTGCCGAGGATATTTCCGACCATTATCGAATCGATGATAACGGCTAAATTGTTGGCTAACGAGATGAGCAGGGTCGGAAGAAAATACTCTCTAAATTTTTCGTTTACGATTCTAGGATTTCTTGCCAGTACTTCCAAAATTACTTTCTCCTATTTAAATTTTCCGGTACAGACGGAGAAAACGGACGCGTCTTCAATTTTTTCTTGAAAAAAAAGCTCATCATTCCTCGTTATTTTAATCGGATAGTCTTTTGTCTTTAGTAAAAAAGTCGTATCCGTAAGAGGGAATTTTAAGCCCGTACCGTTGTATTTCATCAAACTTTCTTTTAAAGTCCAAAGCCTAGTAAAGTATTCGTCCCGATTTTTAAAAAATCTAGCCTGTGCCCTTTCCCTATCCGAAAAGATCCGATCGATCATTGCTGGACTGAAGTTACAAATCTCCTCGATATCGATCCCCACTTCTTTACTTGACAAAGCCAGAATGACGGCCCGGTTCGAATGGCTGATATTAAAGTGAATATCTGGATAATTTCTTAAGTGAGGTTTACCGTACCGGTTAAACCCGAGCATTTGCTCATTAAATTCTAACTTATAATCGCTTTTTAAAGAACTTTTTAAAAGCTCTCTTCCGAGCGCGTGTTGTTTTTTATATCTCTCTTTTGGGGGAAAATCAGGATAATGGGTCCAAACAAGATGAATTACCTCATCCTTTAGTTTTATAATTTTCTCATTAGGACTGGTATTCATAATAAGCGGTTTCTCAAATTTCGTATAATAGGTCATGAAAACAATATTTCCTGTTTATACTATACCATTTAAAAATATTCGAAATTTATTTTAAATATTTGAATTTAATTCTAAACAAGTACCAAAGGAGTTAAAATGAAAGTTTTTGGACGGGTTTTTCGGCCACCAAGCGAAGCTTATAGCTTAATTGTCCAGACGACGGTCGGTTGTTCCCACAACAAATGTCGTTTTTGCGACATGTATAAAGAAAAACGTTTTTTCATCCGCGATCCCGATGAAGTGGCAGATGAACTCAGGGAACTATCCGAATTCTATCCGGACGTAAGACGCATCTTTCTCGGCGATGGGGACGCGCTGATCATGAAGACCGGGGACCTTTTAAAAATTTTGAATACGGTTAATGAAAATTTTACCGAAAACCCCAGAGTGACGTGTTACGCCACGCCAAAAAGTATCCTTATTAAAAGCCCGGAAGAATTAAAGCAACTAAAGGAAAACGGCCTGGATATGGTTTATTTGGGACTGGAATCGGGAGACGATGAAGTCCTTGAACTCATGGATAAAGGCGCAAGTAGTGAGGAATTAATCGAAGCCGGAAAACGCGTGAGAGAGGCTGGAATCAAGCTATCGGTCACGGCTATTTCGGGACTCGGTGGAAAAAAACTTTGGAGGGAGCATGCGCTAAATACCGCTAAAGTCGTCTCTAAGATCAATCCCGAATATTTCGCTCTTCTAACGCTTCGGGCGGAAGGTCAGGCCCCTCTGGTTGAAGATATTCAAAACGGCCGCTTTGAGATGCTCTCCCCCGATGAGATCATGCGTGAGACCAAACTTCTGTTGGAAAACACCGATTCGCCTGGGACCGTTTTTCGTTCCAATCACATCTCGAATTACGTCAATCTTGCCGGAACTTTAAACGAAGACAAGGATAAGCTAATTGACACTATCGACAAAGCTTTGGAAAAAGGCGCTTATAAAAGCGAAGAACTCAGGTATTGGGACGTAAACCATCTTTAAAAAATTATGGAAAGCGAGTTAAGCTCATAAATAATTAAAATTAAGTTCGAATTTCAATCTCGATGACATTCGTAAGATTCGTGATTACGAATACGAAAAAAACTAAGGATATGACTTTTCAAGAACGTGTCGAATTTAACAAAAAAATTAATGAAGAGGGAAGAAAGATCCTTGAGGAATGGAAGCGTAAATTCGGTTCGATAAAAAAACACCGGTGATCTCAAAATTTTTCTAAGATACCGATGTTTACATTTTAAATTTAAACAGATAAGCTCAGTTTTTTCTCTGACTGATGTGTGAGTTCATTATAAGTTCTTACGATAATTATTAAACTGATAATAAAGGTTAATAAATCCGAAACGGGCATCGAGTACAAAACGCCGTTTAAACCGAAAAAGACCGGAAGAATCAGGGTGATTCCCACGCCAAAAAGGATTTCACGCGTCATAGAGAGCGCTGTGGAAATAGCGGCTTTTCCCATAGCTTGAAGCATGATAAAACAGGCTTTGTTGACACAAGCCAGAACGATCATACAAAGATAGATCCGAAAAGATTTCATCCCGAAGACAAGATAATAGCTGCTTTCGTTGGCGGCTCCGAAAAACCTGAGTAAATAATACGGGAAGATTTCTACGATTATTAAGGCGATTAAACCGATGACCGCTTCCGAGCTCAAAAGTTTCGTGAATAATTCTTTTACGCGCTTTTTTAGATCCGCTCCCATGTTGTAACCGACGATCGGAATGCAACCGGCAGCCAGACCGACGACGATCGAGATCACGATTTGAAAATACTTCATCACGATCCCGACGATGGCCATTGGGATTTGCGCGTACTGTTGTTGGCCAAAGATAGGATCCACCGCGCCGTACTTACGGATCATGTTGTTGATCGCGGCCATCGAAGCGACGAGCGAAACCTGCGACAGTAAGCTCGTGATCCCTAAAATAACGATTTTCTTTTGGATCTTGAAATTTACCGAAAAATCTTTAAGCGAAGGTTTTACGGTTTTCATAATAAACAAATAGTAAACGCCCAGCAAAGCCGTTACAATTTGACCCAAAACGGTCGCAACGGCGGTACCCATCATCCCCCACTTAAATATGAAAATAAATATAGGATCTAAAACGATGTTTATGACTGCTCCGGATACGGTCGAGATCATCGCAAACTTCGGATTGCCATCCGCGCGAATGACCGGATTCATCGCCTGACCGAACATATAAAACGGGATCCCAAGCGAGATCCAAAAGAAATATTCTTTGGAATAAAGAAAGGTTTTCTCATTGACCGTTCCGCCAAACATAGAGATTAAAGCGTCGGAAAAGCCGAGGTAAATGACCGTCAAAAGTACGCTGCCGACAATTACCATAATTACGCTGTTGCCCACGCTCTTTTTTGCTTTGGAAACTTTTTGTTTTCCTAGTTGCAAACTTATGTAAGCACAGGCCCCATCGCCAATCATAACGGCTATCGCCAGAGCGATTACCGTAAGCGGAAAGACGACCGTATTTGCGGCATTCCCATAAGAACCTAAATAGCTCGCGTTTGCGATAAATATTTGGTCGACGATGTTATAGAGCGCTCCAACGAGTAATGAAATAATACACGGGACCGCGTATTGTCTCATCAACTTTCCGATTGATTCTTTTCCCAAAAACTCATTTGTACTATTTTGCATTTAAATACCTTCTTTATAAAAATAAAAAAACGTGCAGCACTTAACTGGATTTACGCGGTTCAAGTGCTACACGTCTGTAATTATTTTAAAATATTTTTTGAAGAAAAGTCAAAGCGAAACTTGAAAAATTCACCATAAATTTTGTTATATGATAGCTATAGGTAAACTTGAACAAATAAATATCTGACTATATTTAGTTGAATTAAATTTGGTTTTTACTATATATAGTATTCTTAATGGAGGTCTTATATGAACGAATCCGTTAAAACTCGAAATATAGGAAAACTGTTTGAAGCGTCCTTTTGTATCGTCTATCTCCTTTATATAGCTGTAGCGACAATAATCTTTTTTCTTAACGCTACCAAAGCTCCGGCTGTTCTTTTATTTGCCTACTTATCTTTGATCCTTGGAGCAGGAGACGCCTTTCACTTAGTCCCGAGAATTTTAATCGCTTTTAAAGGAGAAAGTCCAAAACTTCAGTGGAATAGCGGTCTGGGGCTGATGGTGTCGTCGATCACGATGACCATCTTTTATATCATTCTTTTTTATATCTGGAAAACTTTGTTTCCGGATATAGCCGTCTCCCCTATTGTCGGGAGCTTGCTTTGGATCACGGCGGTCCTTAGAATCGTTTTATGTCTTTTTCCACAAAACAATTGGTTCAGTCACGAGGGAAATCTTAAATGGGGAATCTACCGAAATCTGCCTTTTATTGTGACCGGATTTTGTGACTTCTATCTTTTTACGTTGGTCAGCTCGGGTCCCTACGGTCATTTTTGGATGATGTCTCCGGCGATTTTAATCAGTTTTGCCTGTTACCTGCCGGTTGTACTTTTTTCAAAAAAATATCCGGCAGTCGGAATGCTCATGATCCCAAAAACCATAGCTTACATGTTTATGATCGGACTCGGACTTTTTTACGTCTATTCGTGAACCATATTTTAAGTCCATAGGACCAACGCAACTTCGGTCCAAAAAAGCTCTACTTTCTCCCAAAGCAGTAAAGTAGAGCTTTAATTTTAATCGGAATTTTCCGGTTCTTCTTTTACCTCCAGTCCAAAAATTGTAATATCGTCGAACTGTTCGGCTCCATCGACAAAGACATCGATATCTTCCCGAATGGCTTTAACGACGTCTTTGACTTCACCTTTATAGGAAGCCTGCACAACATCCACCAGGCGGGCCGAGTTGTAGAATTCCTGGGATTCATTTTGAGCTTCGACGACCCCATCGGTGTACAGGAAGATCTTATCTCCTTTTTTAAGCTTGATCGAATTGAGTTGATACGGGATTCCACCAAACGTGGCCAAGGCTAGATTGGGTTTTGTCTTTACAAATTCGATTTCGCCATTTTCGTGAATCAGAAGCGGCGGTTCGTGACCGGCGTTTACAAAGGTTATCGTTCCGGTCGAGATTTCATAGATCCCCATCCAGGCCGTAATAAACAACATTTCAGCGTTATTTTCGCTGAGGATGTCGTTGACCTTTTCGATGATTTCGTTAGCCGCTGCTTCCGGAAGGGATTCCGTTTTAATTAAGATGGTCCCAATCATCATAAACAGAGCGGCCGGAACGCCTTTACCGGAAACGTCGCCGACGACAAAACCCAAATGGTCGTCATCGATCAAATAATAATTGTAAAAATCGCCTCCGACTTCCCGGGCGGGATTCATAAGAGCGTAAATATCGAACTCTTCTCTGGCGGAAATTCCAGGAATCTCCTGAGGCAACATGCTCATTTGAATGGTCGTAGCCAAGTCAAGTTCCGTCTGAACGCGTTCGCGTTCCGCGGTCACTTCGGCCAAGTTTTTAATATACGCGTTGATGTCTTTTTCAAGTTTTAAGATACTTTCGGCTAGGGTCTGAATTTCATCGCCCGTCTTGATCTCGTTTAGGGTTTCGGTGATTTGATTGTTGTTTTGAACAAAAGTACTCGTACCCTTAATTATCGAAAGAATTGGGTCAATAAACATGCGGTGATTCAGGTATATATAAATAAGTATAAAGATAACCCCAATCAAAATAGTCAGAAAGCCTACCAAGAGTAGATACCGTGAGAGCAACTGTTGAAGCACACCGATCCGAATAGAAATGTTAATAAATCCAATAATATCTCCAGAATCGTTTAGAAGCGGTTCGAGTACGGAAAACAAGTTAAAGCTTTCATTGGTTTCATCTTCTATAACGATTTCCGTATCCTGATACTGCGTAGTTTTACTTTCATACAACCTGTGTAGTGCTTCCTGTTCTTTACCAGAAGTTATAAAGAGTCCTCCCGGTTCGTTAGCCTTACGGTTTGCAGGGACAATATCTGGACTACGGTAATAACTGCAAACAATATCCCCATTCTCTTCTTCAAGGGTATCTAAAAGTTCTTGGTCGTTGGTTGCTACTGCGTAGCGAGTTATTTCTTCAAGATAAGAATCGCTGTAATTTCCAATAAAGACGTCTAGACCTTCAATGCTTTTTTGTAAATAATCAGCCTGTTTTACCAATTCTTTATAGCCTGGTTGTTCACTGATTTGCGTAAAATCGGGATTTGAAACTTCAAAGAAATTCTTTGAAAGTACGCTCATGTCCTGTTCGTACTCGGTTAAATCGATGTTTTCTTTGACAAATTTTGCAATATTGTAAGCCTGCTTGTTATAAGTATCCCGAATGGTCGTAGAAAACTCGATATATCCTATGATACAGGAAGCTACGCTGATCACGACTCCAAAAATTATGATCAAAGTGATCTGTTTGACCGTTATCCGGTTAAAGAAATTTCTAAGTTTTCCCGTTCGCTTGTTACTCGTACTCACATAAACTCCCCTTCCGCTAGTTTAATGTTAATTTCCCTTTGCTAAATGAAATTTATAAAACTTCACGATATAGTTTATCCTATTTTCCAGAAATAAATTCTCTAAAATGGCATAGTTAAATCGCCATTATTCTTTATTTTCTGTGTTAGGGGAAGATCTTGCGAAAGTAACAAAACTTTTCGTGGAAATTTCTAGACGGATTCATCTGAACGACAAATCAAAGAGGAATTGATGATAAGGGAATTTTTTTCTTAAAACCCCTGATTTAATATTAGAAAAAAAGTCGGATTAAGATAGTTGAAAGAAAATTTAAGGAATGTATAAAATTTGGCAAAACAAAAAGGGCTTTCGCCCCTTTTGTGTATTTTTCCCTATTCGTTGATTTCGCCTCTCTTACCAAAGTAATAAGACAGACCAATGACGATGACAAGCAGTACGACGATACCGACCATAATAGCAACCTGCCCACCGATGCTGTTTAATAAACCAAGCACGCCTCCAACCGCGCCGTAATCCGAATCGGAGAATGAAGTTCCGGCAAATCCGAGGCTCCCCATGATCGGAAGCAGTGGTAGAGGTAAGAAACTGACGATGATACCGTTGATGATTCCGCCGAGTACGCAACCTTTGACGCCTCCGGTTGAGTTCCCAAAAACACCTGACGTAGCGCCATAGAAGAAGTGTGGTACAACACCGGGAAGGACGACGGTCATTCCGGTAAAGATCATGATGAACATACAGACGACACCGGTTAGGAAGGAAACTAAGAATCCGATCAAAACGGCGTTTGGCGCATACGGATACACGATCGGGCAATCTAAAGCCGGAATGGAGCTCGGGACCAATTTTTCTGAAATCCCTTTAAAGGCTGGTAGAATTTCGTTTAGGATCAAACGGACACCGGCTAAGATGACAAATACCCCAGCGGCGAAGGTTCCCGCCTGCGTTAAGGCGTAGACCAGATAATTCGTACCGTCCGATAAATTTTCTTGAATAAAGGTAGGTCCACAGAACAAAGCAACGATGAGGTAAATCACCGACATAGTGATGGAAATCGAAACCGTAGAATCTCTTAAGAAAACGAGGCTCTGTGGGAAGTTGATATCCTCGGTCGAAGTTTTATTCTTTGAAAAAATTTTTCCTGCCCAACCCGAGAGAGCGTAACCTATATCTCCCGTATGGCCGAGGGCAATTGCGTCGGTACCGGTTATTCCTTTCATAAACGGTTGACACAAGGCAGGCATAATTGTATTGACAATACCGAGTAAAATTCCGCCAAAGATGAGAACCATCGGGAAAGACATACCCGAAACACTGAGAATGACCGCGATCATACAGGCCATGTAAAGCGTGGCGTGACCAGTCAGGTAGATAAATTTAAAGTTAGAAAAACGGGCGATGATAACGTTACAGATCATCCCCAACAACATGACAAGGGCCGAAAGTGTTCCGTAATCGGACAAAGCAACGGCAACGATGGCTTCGTTGTTCGGAACGATCCCCTGGGTATTAAAGGCATGTTGGAACATTTCGGAAAACGGCGCCAAGGCGTTTTGTACGATTCCCGAACCACCGGTCAGAACCAAGAAACCTACGAAGGTTTTAAGCCCACCGGAAATAATATCACTGATGCTCTTTTTTTGAAGCGCTAAGCCTAAAACGGCAATCAGCGCTACGAGTATCGCGGGTTCGCTAAATATATCAACGATCGCATTAAGAAAAGAATTCATTTTAACCTTTCAATATGGAATAAAAGCTTTAATCGGTTGAGAGAAATCGATTAAAACTTAATTGAACCACTGTTTTTACTGTAGAATAAAGAAGAACCATTAAGCTTAACCAAGCTTAGTAAAACCATTTAAGAGCACTAGCTGGGTCGCGACCAGCTAGTGTTTTTTGTCAGATTAAACCGTCGTTTTTAAGAACTTCTTCCAAACGGTCTTTTAATTCCTGATAATCGATGATGCTGTTTAAGACGATCAAATTACCAAGATGGGCGGCCGGTTTTTCCAAATCCCTACCGACGACAAAGTAATCCGCCATAGACGGAGAGGCGCCACCAAGATCCGAATGAGAGACCGAGTAATCGCTTAAACCTAATTCCTTTAAAGCTTTATCGATGTTCATTTCTACCATAAAGCTGGATCCTAAACCGGATCCACAAACCGCTGCAAATTTTTTCATCTGAATCTCCTTTATGAATTTAGAATTTTATTTAATTCTTCTAAAGAATTAACGTTTTTAATATCGTCGAGCATTCCGCTGTTTGCAAGCTCTACGATTTGTTGAAGCAGGTCGATGTGACTGTTGTTGTCCGGGGCCGCCAACGTTAAAATGATTTGAACGTCGTTCCCTAAAAAATCGACGGGCTCTTCGGTCGTGATCAGAGAATACCCCAATTCTTTGACCCCTTCCTCTGGCCTGGCGTGAGGCATGGCAAAACCTTCGCACAGGACGATGTACGGTCCGAGTTCGTTTACTTTTTGAATTATATTATCAGCGTAAACGTCCTCTACTTTTCCCTGTTTTTCCAGTAAACGACAGCCTTCCCTAATAGCTTCTTCCCAGGATTTTAATTCTTGTTTTAATAAAACATTTTCTTCGTTAAAGTTAAAAGCGCTCAATTTACTGCCTTTCTAAAACTGACTGATCGGAAGTTCCAAATAATCAAAATCCCTGAGGATTTGATAAACTTCAACTTCCGACTGCGCCTGATCAAGCTTTCTTAAATAATCTTTATTCTGAATAAGATTTCCTAACGTAAACAGAGCTCTCAAATGTTTTCGTTCATCAACGGCGCTCATGAAGCAAACGTAGCGGAAACTTCTGCCGTTTTCTAAAAGGATATCTTTATCAAACCGTATCAATGAAAATCCAACGTCTTTGTTACCCGGCTCAACTTTACTATGCGGAAGTAGAATCCTCTCCCCGATCAACATATACGGGCCGAAATCTTCGATCATCCGTAGACAAGAATCGATGTAACTTTCTTCGATCAGCCCTTTATCGAGCAGTAGCTTTCCGGCCGAGACCACGGCATCCCTCCAGTCGTCCGCCCGGACGTTGAGCTGGATCATATCGGGAGTTAAAAGTTCGTACAAGCGGGGGTTTTGGCGTTCGTTATAACCGAGGTGTTTAAGAATTAATTTATCGATGCGCTCGGCCTGGTCGTACTTACTTAGCGAAAGGTCCAGAATGGTCTCGTTTATGTTTTGAATCAGGTGCGCGATCGGATCTTCCTCGTCTTTGGCCGTTTCTTCAGGCTCTACCGGACCGCTTCGTATCGTCTCAATGGCTTTACCGATTTTAATGTAATCTTCATCCGTCAGGATCGGCCGTACCTTTATATAATCAAGATCCCTTCTATCTAAATCGACCGTTGAGATGACCAGCTGATTCGGTACATTTTTAATCGGTTCTTGAAGGGTTTGAATCGCGATCTCTTTTAAGTTGAAGTGTTTTTTAAGACGTTGTTCGAGGAGTCGACTCGTGCCGATTCCGGCGTTACAGATGAGGACCGTGTTGATCTTTTCTTTATGGGATTCTTTTCGCTCCAGCGCCGCGCAGATGTGAACGACGATGTAGGCGATATCGGTCTCGTTGAGCTTACGCCCAAAGAACTCTTCGATTTCGGCGATGTTTTCTTTGACGGCTTTGAGGATGTTTTGGTTTTCCAAAACGATCTGGTCGACAAACGGATTTGACTCGTAAAAAGAATCTTCTTCCTTTTGAATCGAATTTAAGTGACTCGAAAAACTTTCAAAAAACTCGTAATCGTCCCGGAGCTCAACGCCAATAGTACGGGAGATATTTTTAATAAAATTACGGGTAAGCAACTGGATATCTACAAGTTTATCGTTGTATTTGTTGTCCTTTCGGATCATCAGAGTTTCGACGAAATCGTCCAAGTAGGCTTTTTCGCTTTCGTTTTCGGTGATCTTAAAGTACAAAACCAAAAGATCGTAAAGCTCTTCGGTCAACTCGTTAAACGGGCCCTTTGGCGCCGGTCCCTCAAGATAAAATCCGGTACGGTTTCTCTTGATTTGGATCTCAACAAAATTTCTAAGTTTACGGAACGAGGCTTCATTGGCCGTCATGTTCAGGAAAGCGAGTTTTTCGTTGATGATCTTTTCAAGCGTTTGACGTTCGTAATTTGTAAAAACCTCGCCGCCTTCTAAAAAGGCATCTTCAAACTCGTCGTAACGTTCAAGGGAGAGTGAAAACGATGGATCGTCTAAAAGTTTTTGTAGGTAGTTTCGAATGCATTCTTCCCTACCTTTTGCGATCAGACCCCGGTTTTTGTAAGGAACAATTTGTATATCCTCCGCGGCCAAATCTTTTT